>DUGU01000136.1:0-8212 GCA_013331215.1 Methanoregulaceae archaeon | reverse complement strand
GCGAGGGGCGCGATCAGGATGCTCGCCGTGAGCGGGTCGAGGCCGCGGACCCCCTGGAAGTAGAGGATTAGCAGGATCATGACGGCCCCGCGCGCGATCGAGTTCAAGAAGGCCGAGAGCTGGCCATATCGGACTATCCGGATCCGGAAGAGCGATAGGTCGATCAGGGGATCCGCGATCCGGGTCTCCCGCCGGATAAGGAGCGCGAGACTGACGAGGAAGATCGCGAGGATCGCGAGCATTGCGGGGGAGAGGAAGCCCGGGATGAAGCCGATGCCCACATAGGCGAGAAGGCTTACCACGGCGATGGTGAAGAGACCCATGCCCGCATAGTCAAACCGCGCGGCGCTGCGGCGGGGGAGCGTTGGCTCCCGGAGGTGCCGGGCGCCGAGATAGAGGGCCGCGAGCCCGATCGGAAGGTTGAAGAAAAAGTTCAGGCGCCAGTCGACCAGGGTCAGCACGCCGCCGAGGATGGGCCCGACCACGAAGGCCGCGGCCATGATCATCGATAGGATCCCGTTCGCCCGGCCGAGCTCGCCCAGCGGAAAGGCGTCAGTGATGATGATCACGGAGTTCGCGATCAGGATCGAACCGCCCAAGGCCTGGACGACTCGGAAGCCAGTCAGCTGGACGATGTCGACGGAGAGGCCGCAGAGGAACGACCCGAGGGTGAAGAGAACGAGCCCGATGAGGTAGAGGCGCTTGCGCCCGTGAAGGTCGGCGAGCCGCCCCCAGAACGGAGCCGTGATCGTGGTGATCAACATATACACGATGAGCGGGGCCATGACACCGATCAGCGTCGTATTCAGGGCCCGCATCATCGTCGGCAGGGCGATGATCAGGGTGGACCCGTTCAGCACGCCGCCGAGGGTGCCGAGCGACGTGACCAGCAGGGCGATCCACTTGTACTGGAGGTTCACTCAGCACCTCCCGTCCCCTCGCACCGCAGACCGGCCGCGTCGGCGATCCGACGGCTGTTCTCAACAATCCTATCGAGGAGCAATAGCAGCGTGCCGTGCTCCTCATCCGAGAGCCCGGCGAGAAGAGCATCGTTGAGGTCGCGGATCGCTTCATCTATCAGCGGCGCCATCGCGCGGCCCTTCTCGGTCAGCGTAATCACGTTGGCGCGGCGATCCACGGGATCGCGCTCACGGGTCACGTACCCGGCCTCGATCAGGTCTCGGACCGTGCGGGTGCCGATCGCCGGGTCGATCATCAGGGCTGATGCGATCTGCTCCTGGTGGACTCCATCGTGCCGGAGGAGGTAGTGCAGAAACCGGAACTGGCGGGACGAGAGGCCGTCTGCTTCGAGACGACGTGCAAGGTACCGGTGGACGAACCAGTGGATCCATCCCATGCGGACAACAACTGATTCGGGAATCATGTAAGTTGATATGTCAACTTTTCATTTAAGGGTGCTGCTGATTCCCAGTAGGCCCGGAGCGAAGGCTCGTGAATGATGAGGGCGTGGGTGCCATTCTGACCCGCACCGATCAGGATGCCATCCGGCTGTCCACGGCGGCGGGAGCCGCTGCTTGGTCCGGCGCGTGTCCCTCCGATGGCGTCGAGCCCATCCTTTTACCTCCGCGCTTCCAACCTCTTTTTGCATGGAGACCGACGCCGCACCGAACCGCTATGCAATCCTCGCGGTCGTGCTGGCCGGGGTCTTCATGGCCGTCCTGGACGGCGTGGTGGTCGCGATCGCGCTCCCGACGATCACCGCGCACTTCGGGGTGAACCTGGACAGCACGCAGTGGGTGATCACGGCCTACCTGCTGGTCATGACCGTGCTCCTCTTGCCGGCCGGGCGCATCGCGGAGTACACGGGCAGGGCGCCGCTCTTCGTCGCCGGGCTCGTTCTCTTCACCCTCGCGTCGGCCGCGTGCGGCTTCGCCCCGACCCTCGCGGTCCTGATCGGGGCCCGCATCGTTCAGGGGATCGGCGGGGCCATGGTCTTCTCGATCTCGAACGCCCTGATCTTCGAGGCCTTCCCCCCGCACGAGCGCGGGCGCGCCCTTGGATATCTGGGCTCCGTGGTTGCGATCGGCTCGCTCGCGTCCCCGGTCGTCGGCGGGGGGATGGTCGAGACGTTCGGATGGGCGTATGTCTTCTTCATCAACATCCCGATCGGCGTGGTGGTCGTGGCCGCCGCGCTCCGGGTGCTGCCGCGGACGCACGTGCGGCCGGAGCGTTTCTCCTTCGACCTGCCCGGGGCAGTGGCCCTCGGGGTGGCCCTCGCCGGCCTGATCTTCTTCCTCGGCCAGCTCGCAGACTCCCCCGTGGTCGACGCGCCGGCGGCCGCGTGCGCCCTCGTCGCCGTCGCGGGGACTGCGGCGTTCGTCCTGGTCGAGCGGCGCGCGAAGGCCCCGCTCGTGGACCTCGGGCTCTTCGCCGAGCCGCTCTACGTGCTCCCCGTGGTCGCGATGCTCCTCTACTTCGTCGCCGCCTTCATGCTGAACCTGATCGGGCCGTTCTACTTCGAGGCGGTCATGGGCTTCTCGCCGGCCACGGTCGGCCTCGTCTTTCTCCTGCTGCCCGCAGTCTTGGTCGTGACCGCGCCCCTCGCCGGCTGGCTCTACGACCGCACCCGGCTCCCGTACCTCGCCGTGGTCGGCATGGGCCTGGTCGCGGCCGGGTACGCCGTCGCCGGGTACGCGGCCGCGGCCCGCCTGCTCGTGCTGATGCTCGGCGCGTTCCTGGTCATCGGCCTCGGCTCGGGGCTCTTCCAGGCGCCGAACAACACTGCGCAGATGTCGGCGGTGCCGCGGCGCTGGCTCGGGCTCGCCTCGGCCATCACCGCGACCGGCCGGAACCTGGGGATGTCGCTCGGGGTCTCGATCGGCTCGGTCCTGCTCGGTGCTCTCCTCCTCGCCGGCGGCAATACGGGCCCGATCCTCGAGGCCGACCCGGCCCTGCTCGCCTCGTCCTTCGGCGTGATCGGCGGCGTGGGCGCCGTCCTGACCGGGCTCGCCGCGGCACTCTCGGCCCTGCGCGGAGTCCACGCCGTGCGCGCCGTCGAGGCCGGACAGCCGGTTCAGCCCTGAAGCAGGGACTCGCCGCCGTCGATCCAGACCTCGGTCCCGGTGATCAGGAACGCGGCGTCCGAGGCAAGGAAGAGGACGAGCGCGGCCACCTGCTCGGGCATGCCCGCCCGGCCGTCGGTGAGCGGGATCTCGCCTTCGGGGAAGATCACTGGCTCACGGGCCTTCCCCAGATCGCGCCTCACGGTGTTCTTCTCGATCTCCGTCCTGGTCTTCCCGGGGCAGACCACGTTCACGCGGATCCGGTCTTTTGCAAGCTCGAGCGCGAGCATCTTGCCGAGCGCGACCTGCCCGGCCTTCGAGGCCGAGTACGCGATCGCGCCGGTGTTCGAGAAGATCCGCGTGCCGTTCACGGACGAGGTGATGATCACGGAGCCGCCGGTCCGCTTCATCAGGGGCACCGCGTACTTGATCGTCAGGAAAGTGCCGCGGAGGTTCGTGTTGATCGTCGCGTCCCAGTCGCCGGGCTCGAGCTCCTCGATCGGCGCCATGACGCCGTTGATCCCCGCATTCGCAAAGAGGACGTCGAGCCGACCCCACTGCTCGTCCACCGCCTCCGCCGCCTCGCGCATCTGGCTCGCGTGCGCGACGTCGGCGACGACCGACATGGCGACGCCGCCTGCGTCGTGGATCTCGGCGACCACCGCGTCGATCTCGTCGGCCGTGTGGCCGAGCGCGGCCACCTTCGCCCCCTCGCGAGCAAAGAGGAGAGCCGTCGCCCGGCCGATGCCGGAGCCCGCTCCGGTCACGAGCGCCACCCTTCCTGCGAGCTGGTTCACTTCATTCGCCTCATGGTCGGCACCTCGCCCCCACGGCAGATATACTCTTCGGCAGAGGGATCAGCTTTTATGGACGGCTCTCGTACGATCCGGTAGGGAGGGGGAGCATCGACTACTCGAAGATGTACCTATCGCTGCTCGAGGCGGACGGACTGCCTGGGGACGGCGACGTCGCGGGCGAATGGCTCCGCCGCGGGCTCGAGTTCCTGGAGGCCGGCGAACTCTCGCGCGCCCTCTGGTGTTTCGAGGCCGCGACCGAACGCGAGCCGGAGAACGGGAAAGCGATGCTGGCCTCGGCGAGAGCCCTTCACCGGCTCGGACGCGAGAAGGAGGCGTTCGCGCGGGTCGAAGCGGCCTCGAAGCTCGGGTCCGCCCGGTTCGACCGCTGGCTCGAGCGCGGCTTCGGGCTGATGGACGAGGAGCGGCACGCGGAGGCCTGCTGGTGCTTCGAGGCCGCGCTCGAGATCAAGGGGGACGACCCGACCGCGTGGCTGATGCGGGGCATGATGGAGAAGGCGACCGGCCGGTGCGAGGACGCACTCTTCTCGCTCGAGCGGTCCCTCGACCTCGACCCCCAGCGAGCGACCGCGTGGGCGCTCACGGCCGAGGTGATGGAGGCACTCGGCCAGCACCACGAGGCCGGGCTCTGCCGCGAGACGGCGGAGAAGCTCGGGCTCTGACGATCCCTTGATATAGGCGCGGGGCCACTCTCGGGCATGGAGTCCGACGAAGGAGTCCCGATCTACTCGGTCAAGGAGAACCGGACCGTGCCCCTGAAGCGGTGCCGGCTTTCGGACGAGGAGTGGCGCGGGCGCCTGAACCCGACCCAGTACGCGGTGGCCCGCGGCCACGGCACCGAGCCCGCCTTTGCGAACGAGTACAACGCGAACAAACGGCGCGGGATCTACAAATGCGTCTGCTGCGGGATCGACCTCTTCAAATCCGACGACAAGTTCGAGTCCGGGACGGGCTGGCCGAGCTTCTCCCGCCCGGTGGCCGAGACGAACGTGTACGAGGTCCGCGACACCGCGTACGGCATGGAGCGGACGGAGGTGCGCTGCCGGCGCTGCGACGCCCACCTCGGGCACGTCTTTCCCGACGGCCCGCGGCCGACGGGGAAGCGCTACTGTATGAACTCGGCCTCGCTCCGGTTCGACGAGGCCTGAGGGGATGGAGGCCGCGAGGCTCGACCTGGTCTGGCGCCACCCGCCCGGAGCGGCGCAGAGCCGTCTCGTCGCGGTCGATACGGGCCGCACCGTGCAGGAGGTGGTCGAGGAGATCCGGCCCACCCTCGAGGCTGCGGGCGTCGGGGTGACCGTCCGCGAGGAGGCGGCCGATAGGGAAGAGGTCACCGTGAACGGCGCGCCCCTCGAGGAGATCCTGGTCCGGGTCAAGGAGGGGCACGACTACTGCCACGCCCGGTCCCGGCGTGAGGAGATGGAGGCCCGGCGCCACCCGCTCGACGAGGACGAGCGGATCGCCGCGGGGTACACGGAGTTCATGCTCCGCAAGGGGCTCCTGCTCGCGGTCGAGGGCGAGGACTAGCCGTACTGCCGGAGCGTCAGGAGCACGGCGAGGATGACCGGCTCGTGGAGCAGGTAGATCGCGAGCGTATGCCGGCCGACCCGGAGGAAGGGCTCCGTCCATGTCGGGAACGACGGCAGGGACCGGCGGCGCTCGCCGTTCGGAAAGATGGCCCAGCCCGCGGCGATGCCGATCAACAGTACGCCGAACCAGGGAAGAAGCGGGACGTAGTCGAGCGAGACGAAGTCCGCGGGGTGCAGCCCGAGCCAGGCGAGCCAGAGCGGGCCGGAGAACTGCGCCGCGAGCGGGCCGAGGATGACGCAGACCGTTCCGAGCGCGAGCGCGGCACGCGGGCGGCGGACCAGGGGAATGGCGAGGATCGTGCCGAGCCCGATCAGGTGGAGGACGCCGAAGAGGATTGCACCCTCGTTGAGCGCGACCAGGGTCACGACCGTGATCACGAGACCCCACCCGAGAACGACGAGGCCCCGGCGCGCCTGAGCGGTCGCGATCTCGCCCGCCGTGGCCCCGCGCCGGCGTCGCGCCGCGGCCGCGAGGGTCAGGGAGAGCCCGGCGATCCCGATGAAGAGGGAGGCGGTGGCGTAGGCGAAGACCCGCCAGAAGCCGGTCAGCACCGCGACGTTCGCCATGCCCAGGTACCAGAGGGTGAAGAGGAAGTGGTAGACGACCATCATCCCGAGGGCGAGGGCGCGGGCGAGGTCGACCTCGGGCAGGCGGGAAGATCCCGTGCGCGGTTTCATCCCCATCCGCGACAGGATCTCGGCTCCGGCGGTCCGCACGCCCGGTCCCGATCCGTTCATGCTATACGATCTGGCGCGCAGACGTGTTCAATATGGAGGAGACATATCCTGCAGGCGACGAGCACGTGATCGAGGCGATCGGGAAGACGCGCGTCGTGATCCGCGAGGGGCGCGTGGTCGAGGTAGGCGAGCCCGTGATCGAGGACTGCCCGCTCGCACNNCGCCGCAGATAAAAGACTGCCCGCTCGCACGGCGGTTCGCCGTGCCCGTAACGGTGATGGAGCCCGACGCGATCCGCGCGAACATGGAGGCGCGGATCCGGTCGTTCGGGATGTGCACGCCCGACCGGCAGGTCCTCTCGGAGGCCGACTTCGTCCTCTTCGGGGCCTCCGAGCTGATGATGGAGGGGCTCCGCTCGGGTCTTCTCGACGCGGCCGTGCTCGCCTGCGACGGCGCGGGCACGGTGGTCGTTGCCGACCCGGCCCTGGTCCAGGGGATCGGGGGGCGGATGTCCGGGCTGGTGAAGACCACGCCGTACCCGGCCGTGATCGAGCGGATCCGCGATGCCGGCGGCGCGGTGGTCTTCCCCGGGACTGCCGAGCTCGACCAGGTGGACGGGGCGCTCTACGCGCTCGAGCACGGCTATGAGCGGATCGCCGTGACCGTGGCCGGCGCCGAGATGGCGGAGAGGGTCCGGGACGCGGCGCCCGGGGCCCTGATCATCGCGGTCCACACCACGGGCCTCACGGCTTCGGAGGCCGGGCGTCTCGTCACGGTCGCGGACATCACGACCGCCTGCGCATCGGGGACGGTCCGCGAGGCCGCGCGGACGAAGGCGCTGGTCCAGGGCGGGACCGGCGTCCCGATCTTCGCGCTGACCGAGCGGGGCAAGGCCCTGGTGATGGCCAAGCTCTCCGTCACTACGATGCCGCTCCTGATCAAGGGCGGCCCCCTGCCGCCGGCCGGCGACGGATGCCCGTCGCCCCTGATCTAAAAAAGTCTCAGAACGACTTCTTCGCCCGCGGCTTCCGCGGGGTGGGGGCGCCCTCGCCCCCCGCCTTCTGCTCGAGCTGGCGGATCCGCTCGCGGAGCGCGATCGCCCGCTCGAAGTCGAGTTGTTCGGCCGCGGAGCGCATCTCCGCGTCGAGCTCGACCAGCAGGGCCGGGATGTCGTGCCTGGGCACGTGCTTCGCATCCTTGAGGTCGGCCTCGGCCTCGCGGATCGGCTTCACGATCGTCTGCGGCACGATCCCGTGGACACGGTTGAACTCGAGCTGCATCTGCCGGCGGCGATCGGTCTCGGCGAGCGCGTTCTTGATCGAGTCCGTCATTTTATCCGCGTACAGGACGACGCGCGAGTTCGCGTTCCGCGCGGCCCGGCCGATCGTCTGGATCAGGGACCGGGCGTCGCGGAGGAACCCCTCCTTGTCCGCGTCCAGGATCCCGATGAACCCGACCTCGGGGATGTCGAGACCCTCGCGGAGCAGGTTGATCCCGACGAGGACGTCGAAGCGGCCGAGCCGGAGCTGCCGTATGATCTCGGTCCGCTCGATGGTGTCGATCTCGGAGTGGAGGTACCGGGTCTTGATCCCCCGCTCGGCGAGCCACTCGGAGAGCTCCTCCGAGAGCTTCTTGGTGAGCGTCGTGACCAGTGCCCGCTCTCCCTTCGCGATCGTCTTCTTCACCTCCTCGATCACGTCGAGGGTCTGGCCCGCGATCGGCCGGACCTCGACCGCAGGGTCCACGAGGCCCGTCGGCCGGATGATCTGCTCTACGACCCTGCCGCCGGCCCTTCCCAGTTCATAGGCCGCAGGCGTCGCGGAGACGCAGATCCGCTGGTTCGGAAAGGCGTCGAACTCCTCGAAGCGGAGCGGTCGGTTGTCGAGGGCAGAAGGAAGGCGGAAGCCGTAGTTGACGAGGGTCTCCTTCCGCGCGCGGTCGCCCCGGTACATCCCGATGAGCTGGGGAATCGTCGCATGGCTCTCGTCGATAAAGATGAGAGCATCCTTCGGAAAATATTCCATCAGCGTCGGAGGCGGCAGACCCGGTTTTCGGCCGGTCAGATGGCGTGAGTAGTTCTCAATGCCTGAGCAATAGCCCATTTCCT
>DUGU01000140.1 GCA_013331215.1 Methanoregulaceae archaeon | reverse complement strand
CCAGTCCCGGGGATCTCGCGCGAGGGGGTGTACACGGCTGCGACCCTCGCCTCGATGAAGGCCGTGCCCGAGCGGGTCGCGATCGTCGGCGGCGGCGTCCAGGCCGCGGAGCTCGCGTACATTTTCACCGCGTTCGGCGCGGAGGTCGAGCTCGTGGTCCGGAGCGGTCTCCTCCCGGGCCTCGACCCTCACCTCGCCCGGCTCGCCCGGCGAGAACTCGATGCCGTCCGCATACGCGAGGGGACGGACCTCGTCTCGGTCGACGGCGGCCGCCGCGTCGCGGGGGTCACTCTCTCGTCGGGCGGGATCGAGGAACCGGTCCAGGTCGACGCGGTGATCGCGGCGATCGGCCTGGTCCCGAACAGCGAGGAGTGCGCCGGGCTCGAGAAGCGAAAGAACGGGACGATCGTCGTCGACGACCGGATGCGGGCCTCGGTCCCGGGGGTCTACGCATGCGGCGACGTGACCGGCCCGCCGTACCTGACCCCTGTCGCCCGGCAGGAGGGGCGGGTCGCGGCCGAGAACGTGCTGGGGTGCGAGACGACAATGGAGTACCGGCTGATCCCGCGGGGGTTCCGCCTCGGCAACCAGTACGCCTGGGCGGTCGACGACACGGCCGTGTCGGCGTACGCGATCTCCGGCCCGGCCGGCCCCGGGTCGTTCTTCGCCGTGCCCGAGCGCGGGACCGGCGTGGCCAAGGTCTTCCTCGACGAGACGGGCACACGGGTGGCGGGGGTCGCGGCCGCCGCCCCCGACGCGGCCCTCTCCGTGATGTACCTGACCGAGCTGATCCGGCACGAACTGACCGTCGACGGGCTGAACGACTTCTACGAGATCCATCCGGCGGCCGACGGACTCCACGGCCTGATCCGGTACCTCGGCGAACGGTGCGCCTGAACGAAGCACCCTATTTTAATACTCGCCCGGTGCATGCATCCGCATGAACGGGTTTCGCCTCCTCGCGGTCCTCTGCCTCGCTCTCCTCCTAGTCTCCGGCGCGTCGGCTCTCCGGATGGTCAGCGGCAGCGGCACGACCGTGATCTCGGAGCCGATAGACGACGACGTCTTCGCGAGCGGCGGCACGCTCGTAGTCGACGCTCCTGTCGGATCGCTGATAGCGGCCGGCGGTGATGTCCAGGTCAACGCACCGGTTGCAGGCGACGTGATCGCGGCAGGCGGGACCGTATGGGTGAACGGCACGGTCGGAGGCAAGGTCGTGCTCGCCGGCGGGCGGGTCGAGCTGAACGGCACGGTCGCGCGGAACGCGGTCGCGACAGGCGGCCAGGTCGGCTTCGGCCCCGGAGCGCGGGTCGGCCGCGACGCGGTGGTCTCGGGCGGTTCGTTCACGCATCAGGGCGCCGTCAACGGGACCCTCACGGTCCAGGCCGGGACCTTCACGAACAGCGGGACGGCCGGCAGCGTCCAGTACTCGGCTACCGGGAACCAGCCTGCAGCCAATCAGACAGGCCGCGGTCCCGGGGTCGGCGGCGGGATCGCCGCCCTCATCGCGGGCATCGTGGCGGTCCTCTCGCTTCTCGTGACCGTCGGCTATCTGATCCTCGGGCTCCTGATCCTGGCCCTGGCCCCGGCCACCGCCCGCGCCGTTGAGGCGCGTGTCCGCGAGCGGCCGATCCCGGCCTTCGCCATCGGCCTCGCCGCCCTCGTGGCGGCCGTGATCCTNNTGTGATCCTCGGGCTAATCCTGCTCGTTACGGTCGTCGGGATCCCGATCGCGGTCATCGGTTGGATTTTCGTCATCGCCGGCGTGATGCTGGCCGGGCTCGTGGTCTCGCTCGCACTCGGCCGGCTGATCGCGGGGAAGACCGGGCTGGGGGACAACCCCTACGTCCTCTTCATCATCGGCTTCGTGATTCTGAACGTGCTCTACCTGATCCCGGTCCTCGGCGGCATCGTCAAGTTCGTCGCGATCTGCCTCGGGTTCGGCGCGATCGTCATGGCCGTCATGGACGCGGTCTCGGGCAGGCGCCAGGCCCTATAATCTCTCTTTTTCGCCGGCGCGGGTTCGCAAACCTGAAATAGCCGGTGCGAGGATAGATCTCCAGACTAGCATGAGCACTATCACCAGTACCCCGAGGACCACCGTATGAGTGATGTGGAGCGGGACGGGACCGATCTCGCCGAACCCGGGCCGGCCGACATCGCTGCCCCGGAGCATGGAGAGATCACGGCCGGGCCCGCGCCTCCGACCCCCCGGCGAGTGGACGCGACGCACCCGTCGCTCCTGGAGATCTTCACGAACCCGCGCGGGTTCTTCGAGGCGCTCGAGACGGAGCCCGTCAGCCTCCGCATGCCCGTCCTGATCGTTCTCGCGATCGGTGTCCTCGGAGCGATCTCGGCGTACCAGCTTTTCGCCGTCCTCATGGGTGCCATGGCCATCCCGGGAGTGGAAGGCCTCGGGGGCGTTTTCGGCATCATCGGCGCGATATCGACCCTGATCTTCACCCTGCTGCTGTGGGTGATCTACACCGCGATCTTCTTCGTCATCTCGATGATCTTCCACGGCCGGGGCGACTTCAACCGTCTCCTCAGCTACGTCGGGTACGGCCATCTCCCCCAGGTCATCGGGGGGATCGTCAGCCTCGTTCTCACGTGGAGTTACCTCTCCGCCCTCCGCGTGCCTGCCCTCGCGACGCCCCAGGCGATCACGGCGTGGACCCTGTCCATCACGAAGGACCCGACCATGCGCCTCACCACCGTGGTCGGGCTCCTCTTCCTCCTCTGGTCCGCGAACATCTGGATCTTCGGAGTCAGCACCGGCCGGAAGCTCTCGACCCGCGACGCTGCGATCACGGTCGGGGTGCCGGTGCTGCTCTTCATCCTGTATTCGGTCTACTCCCTGGTGGTCTGAATGACACGACGTCTTCTCGTCCTGATACTCGGCCTGCTCGCCTGCGTGGCATGCGCCTCTGCCGCCCTGCCGACGTACACGTTTCCGACTTCCGACGCGACCCTCCCGTCCAGCGTGGAGACGCTGCCGGCCACCGCGGTCACGACGGCCCCGGTGATCACATCCGCGGGCAACCAGCTCCAGGTCGTCTCGACCTCGCTCGACCCGCCGGTCCTGATGCAGGGCGACACTGGCACGCTCACGATCGTGGTCGCGAACGCGGGAACGACGCCGATCCAGGCCTCCCGCGCCGCGCTATCGGCCGACGGCCCGGTCACGGTCGTGGGCGATCCGTACCCGAACGTCGGCCAGATCGGCGCCGGGAGCCGAATCACCTTCAGTTTCCAGGTCCTCGCCGGGGCCCCCGACGGGACGGCCTATCCCGAGTTCTCGCTCTCGGTCGCGGACGGCCGGGGCCTCCGATACCCGGTCCCCATCCGGGTCGACAGCACGCCGCCGGCTGTCTCGTTCGTCGACAAGCCCGACGCGATCACGGCCGGACAGGGCGAGCAGGCCACCCTCTCGGTCGGCAACCCCCGCCAGAATGCCCTCTCCGGCGTGATGGTCACACCGCAGGGCTCCGGCTTCACGGTCACCCCGTCGGCCGTCTTCATCGGGGGACTCGCCCCGAACGCGCAGGCGACGGCCTCGTTCAATCTGACCCCGTCCGAGAACGCGACCATCGGGTTCGAGGTCGTCTACTACAACGGGCCCAACCGCCATACGGCGACGCAGCCCCTGTCGGTCGGCTACGGCCAGTCGAAACTTCGGGCGGACCTGATCCTCTCGAACTTCGTGGTCGAGCTGACGACCGATGTCTACCGTCTCACGGGGGACGTCAACAATGCGGGCCTGACCGAGGCCCGCTCGGTCGTGATCGCGCCCGGCGCGGGCGTGATCCCGGCCGACCCGTACCCCCGGTACGTGATCGGCTCGCTCCAGCCAGACGACTTCGCCTCGTTCGAGCTGGAGTTCCGGGCCGAGAACCGGACCACGGTCCCGCTCGTCATCAGCTACAAGGACGCCGACGGCAACCCGTTCGAGCAGCGGACCGAGGCCTCGCTCACGCTGAACCAGACCGGGAGTTCGGCCGGCACGGGCGGCAGCCTGCCGCTCGGCTGGATCGCGCTCGCGATCGTCCTCGCGGCCGGCGTGGGCTACCTGATCTACCGCTCATGGATACGGTGACGGCGAGCGGCGGGCCCCGGCCGGACCTGATCCGGTTCGAGGAGGTCTCCAAGGTCTACCCGCTCCCGGCGGGCGACGTGGTCGCCCTGGACCGCGTCTCGCTCACCGTACGGAACGGCGAGTTCATCGCGGTCATGGGGCCGTCCGGCTCGGGCAAGACCACCTTCCTGAACCTGATCGGCTGCCTCGACGTCCCGACCGCGGGCCGGCTCCTGATCAACGGGCGGGACGTGGCCGACCTCTCGGACGACGAACTGACCTTCCTCCGGCGCGACACGATCGGCTTCATCTTCCAGCAGTTCAATCTTATCCCGCTCCTCTCTGTGATCGAGAACGTCGAGTACCCGCTTGTCCTGAAGGTTCGGGACCGGGAGGCCCGCGGTGAGCGGCCGTTCGAGGCGCTGAAAGCGGCCGGGCTCGACGACGAACGCCTGTATACGCACAAGCCGAACGAGCTCTCGGGCGGGCAGCAGCAGCGGGTCGCGATCGCCCGGGCCCTCGTCAACGACCCCGACCTCCTCCTCTGCGACGAGCCGACGGGCAACCTGGACCAGCGGACGGGCGCGGGGATCATGGCGCTCCTGGCCGAGATGAACAGGGGCGGCAAGACGATCATCATGGTCACGCACGACCCCGGCATCGCGGCGTATGCGACCCGCCAGGTCAGGCTCGTCGACGGCCGGATCCAGGAGGACACTGGATGAGCTGGACCTTCTTCGACATCGCGCGCCGGAACCTCCAGCGAAACCTCTTCCGGTCGATGCTCGCGATCGTGGGGATCGTGATCGGCGTCCTCGCGATCTCCTCGCTCGGCATCCTCGGCAACAGCCTGACCCTCTCGGTCACGGACCAGCTCTCGACCGTCGGCGACTCGCTGACCGTCATACCGCACTCGGGCGGGGCCTCGGGGTTCGGGGGCGGGACCGCCACGCCGGAGAAGATCTCCGACCGGCAGGTCCAGGACCTGCGGCGGGTCGCCGCGCCGAACCCGGTGATACCGGTCTATTCGACGGCCGAACGGATCGAGGTCGGGAGCGAGAAGGCTGTCCTCTCGGTCTATGCCCTCAATCCCGACGACGTCTCCCTCCTCGTCGAGGTCGACCAGGGGATCCTGCTCCGGGGCAACAGCGGCGTCCTCGCCGGGTCGCGGGCGGCCACCCAATACAAGCTCAAGGTCGGCTCCCAGATCCGGTTCTCGGACGGCTCCACGCAGCGCGTGGTCGGGATCCTGAAGGAGCGCGGGCTGGGCTTCGATATCCAGCCGGATATGGCCCTGATCGTCCCGGCCCGGAGGTACGAGGACCGAACCCACCCGACGGGCTTCGACCAGGTTATCATCAAGGTCAAGGACACCGCTCGCATCGAGGCGCTCCAGACCGCCATCGACCAGCGGTTCAACCGGCGCGAGACAGTGCTCGACACCTTCTCGTCCAAAGAGATCCTCTCGAGCATCCAGACGGTCTTCGGCCAGATCTCGACCTTCACGACCGCGATCGGCGGTATCTCGCTCGTGGTCGCGGGGATCTCGATCCTGAATGTGATGATGATGTCCGTGACCGAGCGGACCAAGGAGATCGGGATCCTTCGCTCGATCGGGACGCTCCGGCGCGAGATCCGGCAGATGTTCATCTACGAGGCCCTGATGCTCGGGCTGATCGGATCCGCCCTCGGCGGTCTCCTCTCGTTCGGCGCGGGCTACCTGATCTCGCTGCTCGTGCTCCAGACCACGAAGTACCTCTTCGATCCCTCGAGCCTCTCGTCGATCGCTCTCGGCATGGGCTTCGGGATCGCCACCGCGCTCCTCTCGGGCCTGTACCCGGCCTGGACGGCCTCGAATCTGAACCCGATCGAGGCCCTCCGGCACGAATAACCTATTTTTAAGCCTGTCGTGCCGGGGTTGAACGCGCAGCACGCGAAAGCAACAGGCATGTATTTTAGACAGATCGGTGACGATCGCGGCACCACGATCCCGTTCGCTGACGGTCTCGCGGGCCTGATCTTCAGCCCGGATTTACATCTCCCCCGTCCCAATGCCCTGACCCTCCTGCAGGCGTAGAAGGTCTGACAGCCGGTAATCTCCTTCAGCGAAAAGCGTCGCCTGCGAGCTCGAGCCGGCAGATCCGCGACCGTCGGTGAATGTAGGGGCCAGGGGGAAGGCGATGTGACGATATACCGATCCTGATTACGTGACGTCGGCCGACAGGGGACCGATTGTCATATCGGTCGTGTGTGCCAATCTCGTCGCAAGATCCGGTTTCGCAGGTAATAATCCCCTGATCGCGCCGGGATTGTCGGGGAATCCAACGAGCGTTTTGGTGCAGTCGACGCGGGTCACGTGCTCCGCCGGGGGAGTCGTGGGCACCTTTGTTCCGACACTCATCCAGGACTTTCGGGAACGCCTCGTCTAGGAACTCGTTGCCGAGGATGCGGCCGGCGCGTGGGTCCGGGTCAGACGGACGATCTTTATCCGAATTAATGAAAAACCTCCGAATGCCGGTATCCTCTCGAGGGAGGAGATTTACGGGTCCTATACGGAGATTTGGGATTGGTCCAAACCTATTGAAAGAACTCCGCAAGGACCGGCGCGAGGGCCTCCGGGCTGACATCGTGCGTCTGGCCTTTCAGTACCCGAAGCCTGGCGTGCGGCATGATTTTACTCAGTCTTTCGGCGGTTGCCCTCAAGAACGGGAAGCTTGCGCCCCCGCTCATAACCAGCGTCGGAACCGTCACGCCGGCGGCACGGTCGGTTGGAATGGCGGCCTCCTGGCCGAGGATAGCGGTGTGGTCATAGGCGAGAGTATGGCCTGCCGCCTCCATCGCCGGCCAGAATGGCGTCCGGCGCATGCCGGCTACCTGCTCGGCCGACAGGCCGGTATACTGCAGAAAGAGGGCTACGGCATCACCGTTTTTACCGTCGGCCAGTAACCCGGTCAACCGGGAGATGTAGCCCTTCCAGGCAGCCTTCCCCTGTGAATCCTCATTGTACGGCACGTCGTAGAGGGCGAGTTGTTTGACCCTGCTGCCAGGTTTTGCTGCTGCCAGCAAGGCCAGCGCCGCACCGGATGAGTGCCTATATACATACGCCTCGCCGCCAGCGGCATCGATCAATGCCTCGATATCTTCGATCTCGCGTTCTACGGCATATTGCTGCGTGTCACCACTGTCGCCCTTACCACGCCGATCATAGTTATAGACGGTGAAATCCCTGGCGAGCAACTCGACGAGGTGCGGCGTGGATGCGGAGTTACGATCCCCGAGCGCGCCTAAAACTATGATGACGGCAGGACCGCTGCCATGCTTTTCGTAGGCAATTTTAGTGCCGTCTCTGGAAGTTACGGTCTGCATGATGCTCCTCATGGAAGTATCGAATTCGATGAAGCTGTCGATCGGATATACTTTTTGGGTATAGTGGCAAACTAGCCACTAACCTCCTTCTCCAATAACTCAAGTATGCGCTTTAATTTCACTTTGTCGCCCTCAGTTCTGTGATTATATCGCCAAACGTACTCACCCAAATATAGGTATAATTTTTCCCGACGAAT
>DUGU01000246.1 GCA_013331215.1 Methanoregulaceae archaeon | reverse complement strand
CCGGGTGCGTGCTCCGATACGTCCCCGACCCCGCCGGCGACCGCGTCCGCCGTGGCTCGGGCGTACGCTACCGCAAGCTCGATTTCGCCGAGGCCTACGCCCGGGTGGCGGCTGAGAGGCCGCACTGCCTCGACCTCCTCCACCGGGTCCCCCTCGACGAGATCGCGGCCGTCCACAAGCCCGAAGCGATCTTCCCTGATATCCTCGCCCGCGACGAGCGGGTCCGGCGGCTCGCGAACGCGCTCGGGCTCGCGCCGGGCACGGCCGGCTGCACGGGCTCGCTCCTCGTCGGGCTCGAGGGACCGGGCTCGGACATCGACCTCGTGGTCTACGGCGCGGCCTTCGACCGGGCGCGGGCGCGCCTGCCGCATGCGGTCCGCGAGGGGCTCGTGGACGACCTCTCCGAGGAGCTCTGGCGGCGGGTCTATGCGAAGCGGCGGCCCGCGCTCGTGTACGAGGAGTTCCGCCTCCACGAGGCGCGAAAGTGGAACCGCGGCGAGATCGGCGGGACCTACTTCGACCTCCTCTTCACCCGCGACTATGCGGGGATCGACCCCCGTCCGGTGCCGAAGGGGCCGGTGGTCGGGAAGGCTGAGATCGAGGCCACGGTCACGGACGCCGCGCTCGCGTACGACGTGCCGGCCGTGTACGAGCTCGACCACCCCGAGGTTGCCCGCGTGCTCTCATTCACGCACACGTATTCGGGGCAGGCCCTCGCGGGCGAAGTGATCGAGGCCGCGGGTATGCTCGAGCAGCACGGGGACGAGCGCTGGCTCGTGGTCGGAACGTGCCGGGAACCGGTTGGGGAGTATATCCGGTCGCTCTCGCTCGTCGAAAACGGGTAGGTTCCCGTTCAGTCCGCCACCCAGGGTGGCAGGGTCCGGCGCGAATTGACCGGGATACCTCCACCCGTCGCTGTCGGCACCGGTGACGACGTCTCGACCGGGCCGGGCCCGACGGTCGTCCGGTTGAAGACGATCACCCGGTCGTACGCGAGCTCGGTCCAGAGGGGACCGATCCCGGTAACGGGGTCCAGGTAGGCCCGGAACCCGCCGAAGAGGGGATCGTCGAGCCGAATTCCCAGCGCTCCCGGCGTCGTCGGGACGAGCGTCGTATTGGCGTCCAGCGGCGACCGTGCGAGCGTCCACACATAGAGGAACAGCGCAGCCGGATCGCCGGGCAGATACTCCCCGACCGACCCGCCGAACTGCCGGCTGGTGACCGCGGAGAGGCCGTTCAAGAACCTGGTGCCGTAGACACAGACGTTCGAGTACGTGGCCCGCCCGGTCGCGGCGTGGTTCACGCCGTAGAAGACGGCGAAGTCATCCTGGCCGAGGAGGAACGGGTCCGTCCGCAAGTAGGCCGTATCCCGGATGTCGGCAAGCATATCGACGCCCTGCTGGATCCCGTCCCACCCCTCCCCGAGCCAGATCGATGTGGCGGGCTCAGTAGTGTTGGCCGTCCCGTGCCGGGCGAGGACCGCGGCACGGAGCCGGTCGACAGCCGGGACCAGATCGATCTCCGAAAAGTTGCCGCTGCCCCGGGCCTTCAGGTCCGGGGCCGGGAGCGGGTCGGCCGGGAGCTCGATCTTCGGTGTCAGGCGAAGTACCGGGAACGTCCGGTTCTCGTGGACCTTTCCGGCAACCGGATCGTCGAAGAGGGTGGCCCGGTGAATCCAGACGAAGGTATCGCTGTCGGCATCGAGCCCCATCCTGACGAGCGACTGCGGGAGCACGTCGCGATTCACCCGTTCGTCAGGACAACCGGCCTGTTGGAGCGCGTCGTACGCTTCTGCCTTAGCATGCCGGTTACCGGAACTGATCACGAGCACACTGCTGTTGAACGGCCCGGGCGACCCGTCGGCGGTGCGGACGTTCAGGTTGTTGGTCGAGTCCCCGAGGCTCGCGAAGACCCGCCGTCTCGTGATCGATGCCCAGGACGGGCCGTCGGGAAACGATCGTAACCCGAAGTAGGACTGGTACGAGAAATAGGCGCAGTAGGGCGGGGTCTCACCGACCAGGACCACGACCTCGTCCTGCCGGAGCCTGCTGTCGATCCAGAGCCCCTGGTTCTCGGGCCGGAGCGGGGCGTTGGTGAGGGTGTTGTTCACGGATTGCCCGGGTGCCGGCGGGAGCTTGTACACCATGTACGGCGTACTGGGGTTGTAGGCATAGCAGCTGGGGACCAGTCCCGCGTCGACCATGCCGGTCACGTCGTAGTATTCCAGCTTTCCCTCCTGGACTACGAAGCCCGCGGCATCGAACGCCGACACGAGGGCCGAGAGGTCTTGGGGTGCGGCATGCACACCCCCCGACGAGGAGCAGGAACAGCAGAAGAGTGGGGAGGAAACATCTCGCAATCATGGGGAGGGAATCTCCGTTTTGATGGTAAAAGTGTTGTCATCGGCACGGGTCACTACAGGATCGCCGCCCCGCTCCGCGCACCGGCTCCGCAGGTCGCCTCGTGCGGGCAGCGGTCGCAGGGGGCCTCGGGAGACTTCGGCGGCACGCGCCCTTCCTGCACTCGCCGGGCAGCCGCGAGCGCCCGGAGGACAGCCCGCCGGTCCCGCGGTTGCGGAGAGTATCGCCGGAGCGCGCCGGACGGAACGTAGACGAGGGCGACATGGTCGAGCGGCCGGCCGCGTTCCTCCTCGAGGCAGAGCGCGTACGCGGCCGCACGAACCCGGTCGGCGGACGCGACGCCGTAGGTCGGCGCCGTGCTCGCACGGACGATCCCGCACGAACCGAGGTCGGGCGCGACCCAGTCCACCTGGCCGACGAGCCCGAGCCTCTCGGACCGGACGGTGCGATCGCGGAGCTCGAACCGGGGCCAGCGGGTCGAAACGCAGACCGCGACCCATGCGTCGAGCAGCACCCGATCTGTCGGCGCGACGCTCGGCAGTACGGTCGTCACCTCGTCCCAGATCAGGTCCGCATCGAGCTCGGTGCCGAGGTGCGCCGCGATCTGCTTTGCGATCGCATACCGCGCCGACTCTCGCGGCGGGCGCTGGAGCTCGTGCCAGTACCGGAGCGGGCAGCGGTGCGCGGCGACCAGGCCCGAGACCGTGACGGGGTCGGTCACAGGAACCGCCGCGGATCGGTCTCGATGTCGAGGAGCACGATCCGGTCCGCGGCGAGCGCGGCCTCGATCGCGGGCCGAAGGGCCGCGGGCTCCGTGATCCGCACGCCCTGCGCGCCGCAGGCCCGGGCGTACGCGGCGAAGTCCGGGTTCACGAGGTCCGTGCCGAAGTTCGGGTAGTTCTCCATCGCCTGCTCCTGCTGGATCATCCCGTACTGGTGGTTGTTGAGCACGCAGATCGTCATGGCGAGATCGCGCCGGACCGCGGTCACGAGCTCGCCCATGGCCATCACGAACCCGCCGTCGCCGGTGATGCAGACCGCTGGGCGGTCGGGGTAGGCGAGCTTCGCCGCGATCGTGGCCGGAAAGCCGAAGCCCATGGTCGCGAGATACCCCGACATGGCGAAGCGCTGGCCCCGGCTCACGAAGTTCCGCCCGAACCACCAGCCGTTCTCGCCGACGTCGAGGCCGATCACTGCGTCCGCCGGCAGCACCTCCGAGAGCACCTGCATGATGAACGGCGGCCGGAGCGGCGTCTCCCCCGCGCCGGCCTCGGCAACGAGCTGGGCGGCCCACCTCTCCTTGCCCTCCGCTATCGCTCTCTCCCGCGCCGTGTCGCGCCGCTCGGGGACTCGCTCGAGGAGGCGCGGCAGCACGACGCCGCAGTCACCCCAGAGCCCGATCGTCTGCGGCGTCTTTCCGAGCTTGAGCGGGTCGAGGTCGACCTGGACGATGGGCCGGTCGAGGGGCACGTTCGTCATCTTCGAGAACCCGACACCGAGCGTGAGGAGGAGATCGGCCTCCTCCGCGTACTTCCGGGCCTCGGGCGGCCCGAGATTACCGAGGACCCCGACCACGAGCTCGGCCTTCTCGGGAAGGCAGCCCTTCGCACGGAACGTGGTCAGGATCGGAGCCGAGAGCCGTTTCGCCAGCGCGTGGACAAACGCACCGTGAGTGTACGCGCCCCAGCCAGCCAGAATAACAGGCCGCTCGGCCTTCCCGAGCGCCTCGACGGCCCGGTCGAGGGCCGCCGCGGGCGGCGCGATCGCGGTCTCGGGCAGGCAGGACGCGCCCGAGCAGTACGGCGCGTCGAACGCGAGTTTCTGGACGTTGTTCGGGACCGAGATCTGCGCGACACCGTGGTCGATCAGGGCGTGCTTGACGGCCGCGGTCACGATCTGGACCGCCTTTGCCTGGTCGTGGATGGTCGCGTTGTAGACCGTGATAGGGCGGAAGAAGGTGTCCTGGTCGATCTCCTGGAAGCCGCCCGGCCCGGCATACTGGAACTCGACCTGGCCCGCGAGCGCGATTACGGCCGCGTGGTCCTCCTTCGCGTCGTACAAACCGGTCGAGAGGTTCGTCGCCCCCGGCCCGCCGATGGTCAGGCAGGCCGCCGGCACCCCCGTCAGCTTATAGAAGGCCGACGCGGCCATCGCCCCGTTCCCCTCGTGCCGGACCACGACGTATTCGAGGGTGGGGTTGCGGCGCACGGCGTCCACGAGCCCGAGCGAGGAGGTGCCGGGGATGCCGAAGACGTACCGGACGCCGAACGCGGCGAGCTCGGCCATGACCAGGTCCGCGACCGTCCGCTGCCCGGTCCCGCTCGTCTCGTCGACCAGCACGAACGCGTCCTTGGCGGCGCCGCAGACCGGGCAGCGCCAGTCATCAGGCAGGATGGAGAACGGCGTCCCCGGGGCCGTGCCCGTGGACGGCTCGCCGGCCGCCTCGTCGTAGATGTAGCCGCAGACCGTGCAGCGCCAGCGCGTCATGGATCGCGGTGAGGCTCCCCGGCTATATATGTCTACCTCGAGACCATCCGCTGCATCAGGGCCATGATCCCGGGCCTGCCGCCCCGTCTTTGGCCCGCGAGCATGGCCTCCATCCCGCCCTCGCCGAACATCTCGGCGTTGAGACGGTCCGCGATCTCATCGTAGATCCGTTTGTACGCAGCGCAGTGGGGGTCGACGCCCGCGATCGCGCCGCCGGTCGGGGCGAGCGCGTTGTACGGGCAGCCACCGCGGCAGTACCGGATATGCCGGCAGCCCGCGCAGTGCTCGTCCACGTACTCGCGGAAGGCGGCGAGGCGCTGCCACGCCGGCGTGGCCTCCAGCTCGGCCCGCGTCGGTGCGTCGCGGACGTCGCCCATGCGCCACTCGTCCATGCCGACGAAGCGGTAGCACGGATAGATCCCGCCGTCGGGGCCGACCGCGTACGTCGTGCCCAGGCAGTCGGCGAAGGTGCAGACCGTGCCGCGCCGGACGAAGACCGACTTGACGAGGTCGTCGATATTCATGACCCGGAGCCGCCCGAGGTGGGAGAGGTACTGGTCGAGCAGGTAGACCAGGAGCTCACCGTACTCCTCGGGCGGGAGCGCGTACGCGTCGGGCCGGCCGTCGCGGAGCGACGGGAGGGCCGGGTGGAGCTTCATCACGTACCCGTTCTCGAGGAAGAACCGGACGATCGCGTCCCGCTCCTTCACCGACTTGGCCGTGAAAGTGCAGATCACGCTGACCCGGACCCCGTGCCGGGCGGCGACCTCCATTCCCCTCCGGGTCCGCTCGAAGTAGCCGGTTCCGCGCTGGGCGTCGTTCAGCGCGGGCGGGCCATCGATACTCGTCCCGATCGGGACGTTGTGGATTGCGAGCACGGCTGCGAGCCGGTCGTCGAGGAGCCAGAGGTTCGACTGCATCGCGAACGCGACCGTGCGGGGGGCGAGCCCCTCCTCGATCATCGGGAGCGCGGCCTCGTAGAACTCGGACCCGGCCAGCAAAGGCTCCCCGCCGTGGAACGTGATCGTGACCGGGTCGTCGTTGAGCGACGCGATCCAGGAGGTCGCGGCCCGGACCGTCTCAAGGTCCATCATCGGTCCCGTGTGATCGCTCGACCAGCAGTACGCGCACCGGGCCGGACAGCGGAGCGTCGGGATGAGCATGACGTGGAACGGGGTCTTCATGCGCAGACAGAGATCCGGGCCGGGATGGAATAAGGGTTCGCCACGCGGAGAGTAATTGGGTTCATTGAACCTCGTGATTCAATAAATCGGATCGCCGATAATTGATGGATGACCCGGGCTGCACCCGGCGCCGGGCATCAACCCTCTCCGTCGGCACCGCGACAGCGCGCATCGGTCGCGGGCGGGGCGGACCCGCCGGACCCATCGGCGGCCGCCCCGGTTTTTCCAGTCACTGTCCTGCGGACGTCAGGCCCGGCCCGTCCTCTCCTTCGCGTAGTCCCGCTCGAGCAGGACATATGGTGCACGTCGCATGCCGAGGCGGGTGTACGCGGCCTGCGCCGCCGTGTTCGCAGTCTCGACGTAGAGCCGAAGGCCGGTCACGTCCGACCGTGCCTCTGCCATCGCCTCGACCGTCTGGTAGAGCCGTGAGAAGATCCCCTGCCGGCGACAGTCGGGCCGGACGTAGACGGACTGGACCCACCAGAACTCTCCGTTCCGCCAGTCGGACCACTCGTACGTCACCATGCACTGGCCGACGACGGCGCCGTCGGCATCTGCCACGAGGTAGAAGCCGCGGGCCGGTTCGTCGAGGATCGCCCGGGCGCCGGCAAGAGCCACGTTGGCTTCGATCTCCCATCCCTCGGTCTCGAACGCGGTCGCTCGATTGTTCGCCGCGATCGTCGGCGCGTCGGCCGTGACGGCCGGCCGGATCGTGATCTCCATGGTACGATCTCGACGTCGGCCCACAAAAAGCGCCGGGAAGCCGGGCAACCGCGCGGTTTTTCTACCCCGGGCACGGACTGTACTTGATATCATGGTCGCCGCCCCTCCCGCCGCACCGCCGTCGCCCGACGCCGACGGCTCGACGGAGAGGGGTCGGCAGCGCTCGTTCTACCTCTTCGTCCTGCTCTTTCTCGGAATTATCGTGGTTGTCCTGGCCATACTCGCGATCGGAGTGATAACCGGGGCCGGCGAACGACAGTTCGAGCTCGCCATCACCCCCTCGGGCGGCGCGATCGGGCCCGGGGAGCGGCTCGACGTGGAGGTCCGGATCACGGCCCTCCGGGAGGGCCTCCCGTTCTTCGAACACGACCTGCCGGTAACGCTCCTCGCCGAAGACGTGCCGGCCGGGATTTACGTCACCTTCAACCCTGCGATGGGCCTTCCCGACCCGCAGTTCACCTCGCGGATGCTGGTAGCCTACGCCGGTGCGCCGCCGGGGTCGTACTCGTTCACGGTCCGGGCGACCGGGACCGACGGCCGGACCCTCGCTATTCCGTTCCGGCTCAGTGTCACCGGCCCCGTGCCGAACGGGACGGCCGCCCGATAACCCTTTCTCGTCTGCCGTCGGAATCTCGGGGATATGAGGACCAGCGGCATCCCCGAGCGACCCCGGGTGGGACTCGGTGGCGAGGGCGTGCTCAGAACGACCGGCCGCGAGGCCGGCGCGATGGCCGTGATCACCGAGGCGCTCGACCGCGGGATCCGCTACTTCGACTCGGCCCGTGCATACGCAGACAGCGAACTCTACCACGGGATGATCTGGGGTGAGCGACAGACCCGGCGGGACGGGATCTTCCTGACGAGCAAGTCGGCGAGCCGGTCGTACGCGGGCGCGTTCGCGGACCTGACGCAGACGCTGGCGCGGATGCGGACCGACTACCTGGACCTATGGCAGATCCACGACCTCCGGACACGCCCCGAGCTCCGTGCGATCGAGGAGCCGCACGGGGCGCTCCGGGCCTTTCTCGAGGCGAAGGAGGCGGGGCTCGTCAAACAGATCGGGGTCACCGGGCACCACGACCCGACCGTGCTCGCCGAGGCCGTCGAGCGCTGGCCTGTCGACACCGTGCTCCTGCCCGTCAACCCGGTCGAGGCCGTGCTCGGCGGTTTCGTCGACCGCGTCCTCGAGACGGCCGTGGCCGCCGGCGTCGCACCGATCGGGATGAAGGTGCTCGGCCGCGGCCACTATGTCGCGCCCGACGGCGGGATTACGGCCGAGATCCTGATCCGGTACGCCCTCGGATTTCCCATCCGCATGGCGATCGTCGGATGCGACACCACGGCCGAGGTCGCGGTCCTGCTCCGTGCGGCCGCGGCCGGCCCGCTCGAGCCGAGCGAGGCCGACGCGCTCGTCGAGGCCTTTCGCCCCGCGGCCCGGCGGCTCGCCTACTACCGGGGCATACTGTGAGGGTCACCGTCCTCGTCGAGAACGCAATCCAGACCGACCGGCCCCCTGCGGTCGAGTCGGGACCCGCCTCGCTCATCGAGAACGGGGACGCAAAGATCCTCTTCGACAACGGGTACTCGCCGCTATTGCTCGCGAACACGGCCGCCCTTCACCCCTTCAACTGCACGGATTTCGAAATTCGCTGACCCCTCGCCCGGGCTGTTCCGGTCAGCGAGGGCGAGGGTCGGACTTGTCCTCGAGTACGTCTAGGTCGGGGCGCGGTGCATGGGCGAGACCCCGCAGCCCATCATCTCGCCGAAGCAGAATGCGAGCCGCTCGCGAATCGTCGGCGGGAGGGCCCGCTCATCGATCGGCACCCAGCCGAACGAGCCGTAGAACCCGATCAGCGGGATGGTTGAATGGAGCCAGAGAGGGTTGGAGCCGAACTCGTCGAGAACGGCCTGGACGAGCCGGCGCGCGAGCCCCCCGCCCCGGTATGCTTCAGAGACGAAGACGCCGTCGACCTCGAGCCCATCGGGGTGGTGGCGAACGCGGGCAGTTCCGACGAGCGCCCCGTCGGCGAACGCGCCGATGACCAGGTCGATCGCCCGATCCGTCTCCTGGCCGCGGTACTGCTCCCAGAGCCGGTCCACAAGTGGAAACTCCTCGGGCGCGAGTTCGCGGATCGTGATCTCCATGCTGGGGATCGACGGCGAGAAGGAGGATAAACCCACCGGTCCGCCGTGACAATCTTTTTGGCCGTAGCCGCCCGATACCCGCCCATGTCCTCCGGGACGGCGCGTCGGGCACTCATCCGCCCCGCCCTCGTGGCGGGTACGGCCTCCGTGGCCCTGCTCGCCAACTTCGCTGGCCTCCTCGGAGGGGTCACGGTCGTCCTCCCGCACCTGCTCTACGTGCCGATTGCGCTGGCCGGCTACTGGTACCCCCGCCGCGGACCCCTGATCGCGGCCGGCATCGCGGCTACGTACGGCGTCATGGCTCTCGCTTTCGCCCCGTCCGAGTGGCTCTCGATCTTCGCGCGGGCCGTCACCCTGGTCGCGGTCGGCGCTCTGATCGCGTACCTCTCCAGCCGGCTCGCGGTGGAGGAGGAGCGCTACCGCGGGCTCTTCGACCACTCGGTGGCCGGGATCCTGGTCGTGGACCCGGACGGGATGGTCCGGGACGCGAACCCGCAGGGAGCCGCGCTGGTCGGTCGGGCGGTGGGCGAGTTCGAAGGAACGCCCTTTGTAGCGGTCTCGACCGACCCAGATGCAGCCGCCGCATTCCTGGACCGGGCCGCCCGCGAGCCGATCGGCCACGCCGAGCTCGACCTGCTTCGCGCGGACCGTCGCCCGGTCCACTGCCTGGCCTCGGGCGCGCCGCTCGGGGGCGGCCTGACCCTCGTGACCCTCGCGGACGTGACCGAGGAGCGCATGGCGCGGGCTGCGCTCGAGGCTGCGAACCGCACTATGGCAACACTCGCCGGGATCCTCGACCACGACCTGACCGGGGACATCGAGGCCCTGGAGGACTGCATCGAGCGGAGCCGGGCGGCCGTGGACACCCCCGAGACGATCGCGCTCCTCCGGCGGATCGGTGAACGGGCCGACGGAGTCGGGCGCCGCATCACAGTGTCACGCGAGTTCCGGGTGCTCGGGACCCGGCCGCCGGCCTGGCAGCCGGTCCAGGCAGCGCTCGAAGGGGCCTGCGCCCGGCTCGATCCGGGACCGGTCGCAGTCCGGGCGTGGGCCGGGCGGCTCGAGATCTACGCGGACCCCGCGCTCCCGGTCGCGCTCTACCAGCTCCTGCACAACGCGACCCGGCCCGGGACCGGGGCGACCGCGGTCGTGATCACCTACCGCCACGGCCCCGATGGCTGCCGGATCCTCGTCGAGGACGACGGCCTCGGAGTCCCGCCCGGGGAACGGGACGCCCTCTTCTCGCCGGCGGCCGGCCGATACGGCAGCGGGCTCTTTCTCGCCCGGGAGATCCTGAGTATCACGGGCATCGGAATCGACGAGGACGGCACGTGTACCGGCGCCCGGTTCGTGCTCTCCGTGCCGCCCGGGGGGTGCCGCGTCCCGTGACCTGGTCGCGCGTGCTCGTCCCGACCGACCTCTCCGCCGAGAGCGAACGCGCGGCCGACACCTGCCTCGACCTTCCGGGATCCCCTGCCCTGCTGCTCGTCCACGTCGGGGAGTTGGTCCCGGCGCTCGAGGCCGAGGCCGAGAGGCTCCGCGCCCTCGGCGCCGCGGTCGAGGTCCGGACCGTCGACCGGGCCACACGGACGATCGCCAACGCCCTCCTCGATACGGTTCATGAGGAGGGGGTCGACCTCGTTGCCATCGGGGCGCGGGGCCGCGGGCGCGCCCTGGACAGGCTCCTCGGCTCGGTCTCGGAGGCCATCCTGCGGCGCGCGCAGACGGATGTGCTCATCGTCCGGGGGCGGCGGGCGGGCCCGCTCTTCGCCCGGGTGCTCGTCCCGACCGACCTCTCGCCCACCTCGATCGAGGCCGCAGAGCAGCTCGCGGCCACGGGCGCTATCGGCGAGGGGGTGCTGCTCCATGTCGGCCCCGAGGCTCCCGCCGGGCTCGCGGCGCTCGCTTCCGGTCTCGGCTGGCAGGCGTTGAACCGCCCGGCCCCGGTCGTGGCCGGGGTGATCGGAGCTGCGCTCGAGCTGGAGGCGACGGCCGTGGCGCTCTGCCGGGTCGGCGGCGCGGACGCGGTCGCGGGGATCTCGCTCGGGCCGGTCGCGGAGGGCGTGGCCTTCGCGGCTCCCTGCCCGGTCCTGATCGCGTACCCGCGCGCAGCCCTCGCGCTGACGGTCCGCGAGCTCGATTCGGTCGAATTTCCGCTCGCCGACGTGGTCTGGCGCGACTACCACGGAACCTGGGGCGACCCCGCCATCGACCGGATCTTCGCCCTCTTCGCGGACCGGACCCTCGTCGCACTCGCCCAGTGCCGTCGCCACCCGGACGGCTACGAGGTCGACGCGGTCTTCACGCCCGTTCCCTTCCGCGGAAGGGGCTACGCCCGCCGCGTCGTGGCCGGGCTCGTGGAGGCCTGCCACAACGAGGACCTCTACATGTACGCGGTCGCCGGCCTCGAGCCGTTCTACGGCGCCTTCGGCTTTGTGCCGATCCCCCAAACCCGCCTCCCGCCGACGACCCGCGCCCGGTACGACTGGGCCGTGGGCGACATGCAGGCGGCCCAGGTCACGCCCATGCTTCGGCCTGCAGGCTGGTACGGTCGGGACGACCAGGAGCGCCGTCGCCGACCCGCGGTCTCATCAGGTTGCGGGCACAACGCCTGAGACGATGGCCGACGTCAGCTACGTCCTCCCCGACACTCTCCGCGGCGAGCCCGCCGAGCGTGAGACGTTCGCCCTCCGTTCCGGCTGCGACCTCGTCGAGGTCGCCGTCGGCGACCCGCCGCCGCCGGCCCTGCCCTGGCTGCTC
>DUGU01000306.1 GCA_013331215.1 Methanoregulaceae archaeon | reverse complement strand
GGCTTCGAATATGCGTTTTTTCGTCCAAGGCGGACCGGGCATTATGAAAAAGGGGTCCTCCTGCTCTCAGGAAAGCGATCCCGGGCTGCTGCCGCGATCGGCGAGTCGTGGTTCAGACGGGCGGCGGATACGGCGCTGACATGCACCGCTCGCCGCGCGGGGTGAGGCGATAGACGATCCAGCTTCCCTGCTGCTCGCCCACGATGAGGTCGGCCTTCTTGAGCTGGTTCAGGTGGTACGAGAGCTTCGAGTCCGCGATCCCGGCGATCTCTTTGATCACGCAGACGCAGAGCGGCTGGACGCCGAGCGCATGAACGATCCGGAGCCTGAGGGGCTCGGAGAGCGCGTGGTGGATGCGGCTCGCCGCGGCCAGTTCCTCTTCGCCCGGCAGCAGGGCCTCGAGCCCTGGAACCCCTCCGACGGCAGTGAGGCATTCGTCGACTTCCCGCGGAATCGGCATTGGTGACTTCAAGATTATATGGAATCGGAAGTGATATATGTTTGGTCAGCGTTCAAGTAAAGTTGAACCCGATGCGATCGGCGCTGGGTGTGATCCTCATGGAGAACGTGACGCTCAGTCCTGGCACAGGGCGATCGGATCTGTCCGGGATCCCGCCCATGACCGGTGCCGGCACCGTGAGGGCCTCCCCGATGCGTCATCTTCAGAAGAGCACGATCTTCGGGAGCGCGCGCCCTGCATGGCGATGCGGCGGGAGAGCGGCTGTCCGCGGAGATGGACAGGTGGAACCATTGACGGGAGGTGAAGGCACTGGTCTTTGAGCCATGGCAGGCGGCCGTGGACTGGTTCACGTACAGCGTCCTCGAGCTCTCCCCCGAGTCGCACGCCGGCAGCGCGCTGAACTTCTTCATCTTCGAAACGGTCAAGATCTTCATCCTGCTGGTCGCGATCATCTTCGCGATCACATTCATCCGGAGTTTCTTCTCGCCCGAGAAGACGCGGGCATGGCTCGCCGAGCGGAAGGGTTCGACAGTCGTCGGAAACGTACTCGCGGCCATGCTCGGGATCGTGACCCCCTTCTGCTCATGTTCGGCCGTGCCGCTCTTCATCGGCTTTGTCGAGGCCGGGATCCCGCTCGGCGTCACCTTCTCGTTCCTGATCGCCGCGCCGATGGTCAACGAGATCGCGCTCGGCATGCTCTGGGGCCTCTTCGGCTGGCAGATCGCGCTGATCTACATCGTGGCCGGCGAGCTGATCGCGATCGCGGCGGGAATCGTGATCGGCCGGCTCGGCCTCGAGCGGTACGTCGAGGAGTACGTCTACCAGATCAAGGTCGGACCCTCGGGCGGACCGGGCGAGGAGCCGTCAATGATGGATCGGCTTCGCGGCGCCTGGGAGGCATCGCTCGATATCCTCAAGCGGATCTGGCTGTACGTCGTCATCGGTATCGGGATCGGGGCGCTGATGCACGGCTGGATCCCGGCGGGGGCCCTGGCCCAGTACGCCGGGCCGGGCAACCCGTTCTCGGTGATCATCGCCGTGCTGATCGGGATCCCGCTCTACTCGAACGCGGCCGGGATCCTGCCGCTCGTGGCAGAGTTGACGCGGGCCGGCGTCGCACTCGGCACGGCCCTCGCGTTCATGATGGCCGTGACCGCGCTCTCGCTGCCCGAGATGATCCTGCTCCGGAAGGTGCTGAAACCGCAGCTGCTCGCCATCTTCGTCGGGGTCGTCGGGACCGGGATCATCGCGGTGGGCTACCTCTTCAACTGGATTATGGGGTGATATGATGAAGAACAAGGACATTCCGTGCTGCGCCGCCGACGCGATGCGGCATGTGAAGCCGGTCGAGGTGAACGACGCGACGGTCGGGCTCGCCATGCTCGACCTCGTCTTTGCCGAGGTGCGCGACCTCGGGCTGACCGACGAGGCGGCGGTCCGCGCGGAGCTGCTCAGGCGAGTGAAGGTCTACAACTACGTCCCGGCGCCGGCCGCAGAGGCCTATGCCGATGCGGTGCACCGGGAATACGCGAGATGGAACAACGAGGGAGGTACAAGATGAAGGTTGAGGTCTTTGGAACGGGGTGCGCCAAGTGCCACCTGCTCGAGAAGCACGTCGCGGAAGCGATCACGGAGACTGGCGTCGCGGTCGAGATGGTCAAGGTCGACGACATCGCCGCGATCATGAGTCGTGGGATTATCTTCACCCCGGCGCTCGCGATCGACGGTGAGACCAAGGTTTCGGGACGGGTGCCGTCCGTGAAGCAGATCAGGGCATTGCTGACCGCAGGGGCCTGAACGATGGCGACGGCGCTCATCACCTGCTCGGGCCTTTCGAACGTCGGCCGGCTCACGACTGCCGTCGGCCAGCATATCCTGATGCACCGCCCAGGCCGGATAGAGTGGGTCCGGGCGCAGGCCGGGCCCGAGGCGATCGCGGACGCGGCCGACGACGCCGACTTCGTGATCGCGCTCGACGGGTGCGAGGACCGCTGCGGCAGTAAGAAGGCGGCCGAGGCCGGGGTCGAGCCCTCGGTCTGCATCATGGCCACCGAACTGGGGATCGTCAAGGACGGCCGGGCCGAGGTCAAGTATACCGAGATCGAGACAGTCGTGCGAGCCGTGTTCGATGCGACGGAGGCGGCATGACCCCGTTTGTTGTTGAATGGCGCCACCTCGCGGTCGGAGGCGAGACCTGCGAGCGCTGCGGCGGCACCGGTGCAAACGTCCGGGCCGCGGTCGAGGCGATGGGTCCCGTGCTCTCGGCACAGGGCATTGCGCTTGAACTTCGCGAGGTCGAGCTTCCGCCCGAGGAGATCGCGCACTCGAACGAGGTCCTGGTCGACGGCACGCTGATCGAGAAACTGGTCGGAGGTGAGACAGCAGTCTCCGGCTGTGCATCCTGCGGTGATCTCGTCGGAGCGCCCTGCGCCTGCCGGACGATCAAGGTCGCCGACGAGGAGTTCGAGGAGCTGCCGGAGTCGCTGATCGCCGCCGCGATCATGACCGCGGCCGACCGGCGCAGTGGGGTCTCCTGCTGCTCCGCACCGGCGAACCCCGCTTCCTCATGTTGCTCGACGACAGAGCCAGCCACCTCGTCGTGCTGTTCGGGCGATGGGGCGGCGGGAGCATCCGCATTGGCGACCACCCTCCCGGTCGACGGAACCGGCCTGGAGACGGTCACGCTCCAGATCCACGGCATGGACTGCACCTGCAACGCCGACCTCCTCGCCCGCAAGCTGAACGCGCTCGCCGGCGTCCGCGGCCAGGAGATCACGCCGGTCACCGGGCAGGCCAGAGTCGCGTACGACCCCGCGATCACGAGCGTCCAGGAGATCATCCGGACTGTGGCGGAGACGGGGATGACCGCCTCGCTCGTCCGGAGCGAGGGGCGGAAGAGCACCTGGTGGCGGGAGCCACAGCAGTTCGCCCTCTACGGGAGCGCCCTCACCGCGGTGATCGCGTTCGTCGCCGGGTATCTCGGCACGCCGATCCTCAATGTGAATATCCTGTATCTCATCGCCGTCCTCATCGGTGTGTACTATCCCGCGAGAAAGGCGCTGATAGCGCTCCGCAACCTGACGCCGACGATCCATCTCCTGATGCTGATCGGATCGGTCGGCGCGATGGCGCTCGGCCTCTGGGGCGAGGCCGCGGTCCTGATCGTCGTCTACTCCCTCGGCGACGTCCTCGAGTCCTATGCCGTGGACAAGGCCCGAGGCGCGATCCGCTCGCTCATGGCGCTCGTGCCCAAGGAGGCGCTGGTCCGGCGGAACGGGTGCGAGACGATCTGCTCGGTCGAGACGATCGGCGTCGGCGAGACGGTCATCGTTCGCCCGGGCGAGCGAGTACCGGTAGACGGCACAGTCGCCGCGGGGTCGTCCTGCGTCGACCAGGCCGCCGTCACGGGCGAGCCCGTGCCCGTGCACCGCGGCCCCGGCGAGGACGTCTTCGCCGGGACCATCAACCAGAACGGCTCGCTCGAGGTCCGGGTCACGAAGCCCGCATCCGAGACCATGCTCTCGCGGATCATCCTCTCGGTCGAGGAGGCGCAGGCGAAGCGGACGTCGTACCAGCGGTTCTCGGACTCGTTTGGGAAGTGGTACACGCCGGCCATGTTCGTGCTGGGCGTGCTCGTGGCCACCGTCCCGCCGCTCTTCTTCGGTGCCGACTGGTACGAGTTCGTCTACCGGGGTCTCGTCGTCTTCGTGGTCTCCTGCTCCTGCGGCCTCGCCCTCTCCGTGCCCGTCGCGGTGGTGGGCGCCATGGCGAACGCCGCGAAGAACGGCACGGTCTTCAAGGGCGGCGTCTACCTCGAGGTCGTCGACACGGTGAAAGCCGTAGCGTTCGACAAGACCGGGACCCTGACCATCGGTCGGCCGGCGGTCACGGACGTCGTGAGCTTCGGGAATCTCTCCGAGGACGCGCTCCTCGACCTCGCCGGCCGCATCGAGTCGCGCTCCGGGCACCCGCTCGCGGCTGCGATCGTCCGGAAGGCACGGGAGAGCGGAACCTTCTCGAACCGGCCGGTGACGGAGTTCCAGGAGACCGCCGGGCGCGGCGTCGCGGCCACGGTCGACGGCCGGACCTGCCGGATCGGCAGCCCCCGCGCCATGGCCGAGCACGGGATCGATACCGACAGGGCTGACGAAGCCATTGCGCGGCTCGAGGGGGAAGGCCGCACCGTGGTCCTGGTCAGCCGCGGCGGCCAGCTCGCCGGTCTCGTCGCTATCGCGGACGAGGTGCGGACCGGCGCGGTGGAGGCCCTGCAGCGGCTCTCTCGTGCCGGCGTCCGGACCGTGATGCTGACAGGGGACAACGAGCGCTCGGCGAGCACCATCGCCCGCCGCGTCGGTGTTGACGAGTACCAGGCGCAGCTCCTGCCGACGGACAAGGTGGACGTGATCCGGCAGCTGAAGGAGAAGTATGACTCGGTGGCCATGGTCGGCGACGGGATCAACGATGCGCCGGCGATGGCCGTCGCGGACGTCGGCATCGCGATGGGCGCGGCCGGCACGGACATCGCCATCGAGGCCGGCGACGTGGTGCTCATGTCCGACGACCTGGCGAAGCTCGCGTATGTCCGCGAACTCTCGCACCGGACGGTCTCCGTCATCCGGCAGAACATCGCCGTCTCGCTCATCAATGTCGCGTTCATGGTCGTCGCGGCCTTGCTCGGGTATCTCGGGCTGGTCAGCGGACTGCTCCTGAACGAGGGAAGCGCAGTCTTCGTGATCCTGAACGCCCTCCGGCTCCTGACCTGGAAGAGCAGGAACGAGCCCGCACCGGTCGCGGTCGAGTCGCCCCCCGCCGCGGTTCCGGCCGCGCCGGCGGCCGCCCCCCCCGAGGCCGCAGCAGGCTACTGCGCCGCTGCGACGTTCACGCCCCCTGCGCAGGCGGACGGTTGCTCCTGCGGGGAGCCACCGGTCGACTTCCAGGTACCGCCATCGATCCTCGTCGAGGATGCGGCACCCTCGTGCGGCTGCGGAGGACCAGCGGCCGCGATCGGGGCGACCGCCTGCTGCGGCCCTGTCGTGGAGGGAGGGGCGCCAGCCGGCGCAGCGTCGTACTGCTCCCCGGGGACGTCCGCGCCCGAGGCACCGGTCACCACCGCCGCCGACGGGACCTCGCCGGCCGGCCTCGAGACCGCGACGTTCCGAATCGAAGGCCTCGGGTGCGCCTGCGAGGGCGCGATCGTCGAGAAGCGGGTCAGGGCGTTGAGGGGGATGGCAACCTATATACTGAACCCGATCACGAACCAGATGAAGGTCAGCTACGATCCCGCGGCTGTCTCGATTGGCGAGATCGTGACAGCGGTGAAAAAGGCCGGCGCGTCTGCGGTTCTCGTAGCCCGACGCTGACCCCGGCAGTCAGCAAATACGGGACCAGGCCCCGTCATTCTTAATCGTCGCGGCCCTGCATCCGCTCTGTGCACGCGGAACGGACCATCCTCGCGATAGCGCGCGGAGCTCGTCGAGGCAGACCAAGCTCATCGCCAGGTCGGCCAGGGACGACTGCTCCGTCCTCGGGCACTCGCGGAAGCCCGCACCTTTCGATGAGAAAGCTGTGGTCAGGTATCACTGCAGGGGTTCAGTCTCTCCAGAGCTCGACCATGGACTGATCGCCATGGTATCCGATGAACGTTTTCAGATCGGGTAGCCCGATCGTTCTCTTCCGTAGCCTCGGATCAGCGGGATTGTTGAAGTACATGAACCGGTCATCGATACCGGTCACTACAACCCAGTGAGGCAGGTCCTCGTTGCTGTAAAACGAGGTACTTGTCACAATCAACGGAATATGATTCGATTGAAGAGATCGGTAGATGGTCCTGTCGGTGATTATCGTCCGCCGTTCCCGGACGCCCAGCTTTCTGCACCGGGCTCTTCTCTCGAAGAACTGGTCCCTGAGCAGATCCATATCCGAGTCCTTGAGCGGCACAACGAACTTGTCAACGAAATCAATGCCGCCGGTATTGCTGGTCACTCGTGCAGAAAAACCACGAACTGCCGCAGAAAACGCCAGACCATACCTGCTTGCACCCGGGACGAAGACAAGGGTTCCTTCCCTCCAGAGGTCGATCTCGAGCTCTGTGCTGAGGCTCATGCCGGTATCCAGGTACTTCATGGCCATCATCAAGCAGGACGGGCCGCACGTGAAGTCGTAATGCTGCCGGTAGAAGGGAATATTCAATCGGATCGACGTGCCGCGCTCAACCTGCATATCCTGTCTCCACTCCGTGTGCGAACCGGATAGATCTTTCCTCCAGCGTTGATGCTGCGTACTCCTTCGTCAACGTTCGTCCCGGATCGCCGAACGACGGATCGCGACGCGGTGGATCGATGCGGTGCCTCCTGTTCCGTCGCGGTCGAAGCCCGATCTCGGGGGAACGAATATCTGTGAAGGAATGAATTAAATAAAAGTTGAACTCATATGGTGTGATCTGTTGTGGAGGGAAGCGCAACAGCACGAGGTGAGCCCGCGCCGAAGAAGCAGGACCAGGAGGGGGGCAACGGTTCGGCCGCCGATCCCATGCGGGTCTGCATCGTCTCGGACGGGGCGTTCGGCGACCGGGCCTTCGAACAGTGCATGACCCGTTTTCCGACGGACTTCGCGCTGGTCGAGCCCATCCCGGCGACCGTCGTGGACGACGTCGAGATCGATGTGCCCGAGGCCGACCTCTACGTCTCGTACCTCCGCTCGCCCGCGCTTGCGCTTGCGCTCGTCGAGCACGGCCGGCCGGTGATCCTCGGGGTCTCCTTCGGCCCGGGCTTCGTCCGGCAGGCGCGGGCGATCAACCCGGCCGTCGTCGCGCCCGAGACCATGTGCTCGCTTGAGCCTACGTCCGGGAACGACGCGCTCGAC
>DUGU01000231.1:3234-16135 GCA_013331215.1 Methanoregulaceae archaeon | reverse complement strand
GGTCGAGGGCGGCGCGATAACAGCCGACCACGGCTCCGACGTAGGCGGGCGAGCGGAGCCGCCCCTCGATCTTGAGCGCAGCGATCGGAGTGCCAACGAGCCGGGACAGCCCGGGGTACGTCCAGAGGTCCCGCGGTGAGAGGAGGTACCGGTCGGCACGCGGCACGGCCACCGGGCCAACGAGCCGGCCCCACTCGTCGACGGCGCCGCGGAGCAGGCGATAGGGTTTGCGGCAGGGCTGGGCGCACCGGCCCCGGTTTCCGCTCCGGCCGCCGATCGCGGACGAGAGGAAGCACTGACCGGACCAGGCATAGCAGAGCGCGCCGTGCGCGAAGACCTCGAGCTCGACCTCCGGTACAGCCGTCGCGATCGCCTCGACTTCGCCGAGAGAGAGCTCGCGGGCGAGCACGACCCGGGTGCAGCCGAGTTCGGCCGCGGCCCTGGCTCCGTCGGTCGAGTGAACCGTCATCTGGGTTGAGGCGTGGAGCGACAGATCGGGCACGAGCTCGCGGGCGACGGACGCGACCCCCGCGTCCTGGACGAGGACCGCGTCCACACCGGATGCGTAGCAATGGACCAGATCGTCAGCGACGGCTCCAAGCTCCCGGTCGGTCACGAGCGTATTCACCGTGACATAGACCCGGACATCCCGTGCATGGGCATACTCGATCGCTGCTTCCAGCGCGGCCATATCGAAACCGGCCGCAGCCCGCGCCCCGAACCGGCTCCCGCCGAGGTAGACCGCGTCCGCGCCCGCGGCGCAGGCGGCCTCAAGGGCTCCCTGCGTTCCGGCCGGTGCGAGCAGTTCGGGTGCGGTGCGGTTCACGCCACCTCCGTCGACGGGCGCCCGATTAAGCCTGCCGGGCGGTTAAGGCAACGGCGACCTCGTCCACGGTCATGCCGCGCACGAGCACCCGTTTCTGCGACGACGTTGCCCCGGCGATCAGCTCGACCTCGCCCTTCTTCGCGCCGAGTGCTTCCGCGACGAGCGCGAGCACGGCCCGATTCGCCCGCCCATCCAGCGGCGGTACCGACACCGTGCACCCGATGGTTCGACGCCATGGGTTGTACCCGTTGGGGAACCGCTCGCGCTTTGCGTTCGGCGATACTTCGAGCGCGATCACGACGCCGTCGGGGTGCGGACTCAGGGCATCCGCAGGGTCCATGGCGTCCGCTCTCCTGAAGGATAGGAAGAATGTCGCCCGGCACAAACAAACACGGCGCATCGGTGGCATGGTGCCGTCCCTTGCCGGTTTTTAACCCTCATGCCGGGCGTCGCCTGTCGCGCAACCGGGTTGTCCCGTGGATCATATCCAGGCGTCTGCCACTCGATCACCCGGGGACCTATGGAGGCGCTTTGTCGGCTGATATAAATATTTGCGTTCAATTCTTATAACCCTTTCCACTAACCCAGGCCCCTGGCACGTCCACAAACCGCCCGTGGTCGTACGCGAGCTCGCCCGCGAGCACAACGCGCTCGGGAAAGACCGCCGGCATCCCCTCGTACGGAGTCCAACCGCACCTCGAGTGCAGACGCGCGGCTCGAACGGGTTCGGCTTCGGGGCGGAAGAGCGCGAAATCAGCCCGGTCCCCCGGCGCAAATCCCGCCGGCCGGATGCCGAGGATCCGCGCCGGGCCGGTCGAGGTCAGCGCGATCAGACGTTCGAGCGGGAACGCCCCGTCGAGAGCCCGGGCGAGCAGGAGCGGGAACATGGTCTCGACGCCCGGCAGGCCCGACGGGGCCTCCGCGAACGGGTGCGCCTTCTCCTCCGCCGTGTGCGGCGCGTGATCCGAGGCCACGGCATCGACCTCGGGAAGGCAGGCCCGGAGGGCATCGCGTCCTGCGCGGCTGCGGAGCGGCGGGTTCACACGGCCGCGCCCGTCGTTGTCCTCGAACCCCTCCCGGTCGAGGAGGAGGTGGTGCGGTGTCACCTCGACCGTCGCGCCGGCCGAAGTGGCGCACCGGACCGCTCCGGGCGACGTCAGGTGACAGCAGTGGAGACGAAGCCCGGTCGGTGCGAGCGCGAGGACGCGCTCGAGCGCATGCTCTTCACCGACGGCGGGCCGGAGGCGGTCGTGCTCCTCAAGGGTAGCGGGCGTACCCGGCAGCGGATCCTCGAGATGCAGGGTCGCGAGGGCATCGAGCGCAGCGATACGCTTGAACGCGGTTGCGAGGACCGTGTCGCCTATCGCCTCGCCGTAGCTCGAGGGCGCGGCGAATATCTCGCCGAAGGCGAGCGCACCCGCCGCATATAACCCCTCGAGTTCGGCGTCCGGCGTCACGGCCCCATTGACCCCGAAACCGCACCGGCTCCGACGCTGCCCCTCCGCGACCCGCGCTTCGAACGCCTCGACCGNNACCGTGACCCCGCCCGCAAGCGCACTCCGCGTGCCGGACTCCCAGTCCTCCTTGTATGCATGGACTCCGCCGCGGAGGTGCACATGCATGTCGATCGCACCGGGGAGCACCATAAGCCCGGCGCAGTCGATAGTCTCGGCGGCGGGCCCGACGGTTCGGGCGACCCGGCCGTCCTCGATCCCGAGGTCGACCACGCGGCCCTCGGGCAGGCGGACGTTCCGGAGGACCAGGTCTAGCATACCCGCGGGACCGGGTCGCCCATGGGCGGCTCGATGAAACGGCTCCCGCCGGCCGTCGTGGCCATGACCACGCGCGACCCCTCGATCACCGTGCCGACGATAGATGCCTCTGCCCCGAGCGGGTGCGAACGGAGTGCCGCGAGGACGGCCTCGGCGTCGGCGGGCGGAACGCCCATCACGACCTTGCCCTCGTTCGCGACCTGGAGCGGGTCGATTCCGAGAAGGCGGGCCGCCGAGACGACCGAGCGGCGGAGCGGCAGCGAGATCTCGTCGATCACGACGCCGACGCCGCTCTTTCGCGCCATCTCGTTGATCGCGGCCGCGAAGCCGCCGCGCGTCGGGTCCTTCATCGCGTGGACCTCGCCCGCCGCGAGCGCACGCTCGACGAGCGGCCAGACCGGCGCCACATCCGAGCGGAGCTGCTCGCCGAGGTTGAACCCCTCGCGATGGGCGAGTATCGCGAGCCCGTGGTCGCCGAGCGTGCCCGTCACGATGATCCGATCGCCCGGGACCAGGGCAGAGTCGCGGACCACGCGGTCGGCCACCCCGATCCCGGCCGTGTTGATCACAATCCCGTCGAGCGAACCGCGCTCGACGACCTTCGTGTCCCCCGTNNACGCGACGATCCGCTCGAGGTCGGCGATCTCGAACCCCTCCTCGATCACCATCCCGCACGAGAGCGCGATCGGGCGCGCGCCCATCACGGCCAGGTCGTTCACGGTGCCGGCGACGGCGATCCGGCCGATGTCGCCGCCCGGGAAGAAGATCGGGCGGACCACGTGCGAATCGGTCGTAAAGACCACGTTCGCGCCATTGATCGGGACCACCGCTCCGTCGTCAAGGGCTTCGAGCCCTATCCCGCCCGCGTTGCAATGCGAGATCCGCGTCAGGATCGAGACCAGCTCGTTCATGACCTCGCCACCCGCGCCGTGCATCAGTTCCACCTTCATCAGTTTCAACCCCAGCGTACCGATGTCATGCCGGCACGTCCTCGACGTCGATCTCGCAGGACGTCACCACGATCTCTCGCCCCTTCACCACGGAGGGAAGCCCGCCGCAGCCCGGGCAGACGAACAGGTCGTCGCCCTCGTATCCGCCGCAGGCGCAGGTCATGACCGGCGCGACTGTCGCCATCTCAAGGACCGTCCCCGCGAAGAGAGGATCGTCCTCGACCATGACCGAGAAGAGGAACCGTACCTGCTCGGGATTGACCATCGCGAGGGCGCCGCACTCGACCCCGATTCGGATGACCCGCGTCGCCCCGTTCTCGATTGCGGCTCGGCGAGCGGTCGCGTAGAGGTCGTAGGCGATCCCGGATTCGTGCATGTTCTCAGAAGAGGTCAGGCCTCGCCGTAGACCAGGTCGTAGACCTCGCGAATCGTCTCCAGGTTCTCGAGCGCCTTCTCCCTCGAGATCCGGCCGATCGCCCAGCCCGCGTGAACCTGGACCCACTCGCCGACCTTCAGGTCCTCGATCAGGTCGATGCGGACCTCCTGTCGGAGGTCCCCGTAGTCGACGACTCCCCGTCCCGAGTCCAGGATCTCGACCACCTCGCCGGGTACCGCGATGCACATGACTGCGTCTCCTGCATATCATTGCGCGGGGCTGCCCATAAACGCAGTGATGATGATACCGGGCGGCGTGGGAAGAACGGGGGAAAAGGATATGATCGAGGGGCCGTCCGGTCAGACGGCTTCGGAGGCAAGCGCCTCCTCTTCGGCCATCTGTTCGTAGGTCTCGGCCACGATCTGCCTGTTCTCTTCGACGATCTGTTTCGGGTCGAGCAGGGTGTAGTCAGCCTGATCGAGGATCGCGGTCACGCACTGTTCGGCCTCCTCCTCGCTCGAGAAGGCCCCGACGGTCAGGTAGTCGGGCTGCTCGATCGTACCGCAGACCAGGAAATATTGCCCGGCCTTCTGCCGGATCAGGTACGCGTAGATATCCTTGGCGTTGATGAAGATCGGTTCCTCGACGACCTCATCGCCACAGGTCCGTTGCGGACGTACGCATTTGAGCCATACCACTATTGAACACCTCGAGATGGATGTGGGATCAGGGGAGAGGGGGGAACCGGTGCACCCGAACCATTACCACGGCGCATCGCGGGGTTCGGGAACATCAACGGAATGCATTAGATCCATCTTCCTCGGAGGGGAAAAAACTGTTGTTGAGCGGCAAATGGCGTCGGGATTGGCAATAGAAGGAGGATTAAACGGCATACTGGCGATTCCCGGCAATTCCGCCTTGCAGAAGCGCCTGGCAGAGCCTTCGGGATGCGCCATGGTCCGATATGCCCCTTGCAGGTGGACCGGGGCGGCAGCTGTATCTCCCCGGCCCCCGATAGGGATCACGATGCTCGATCGCCTCCGCCGCCGATTCCTGTCGGGCGCGCAGCCCGGTCCAATACCCATGACCGTGCTCGTCCCGGGCCGCCTCGACCATACCGTCATCCGGCGGACCCTTGACGGGGTGCCGTCGACGGTCTGGGCGTTCCGATGCGGCGAGCCCCGCGAGAACGCGAACTGGCACGTATGGCGCGACTGGCACGAAATGCCCTTCCCGCTCGGAGACAGGACTATCCTCATCTTCTCCGCGGCCGATTACCCGGTCGAGGGGGTCGCGGGCGGAGCTGCCGGGTCGCGCTGCTCCGTCGCGGTCTTCGGGACCGAGACCGGGGACGTACTCGCACTCCGGTGCTGGCACGAGCTCCTCCATGGCCTGCCGGGAATCGAGTCGAGCGACGCAATGCTCGAGAGTGCGGCCTTCCGCGCCTTTCTCGCCGAAAACTACCGGCGCGTATACGACATATTCGTCCGCGATCCCGAGCGGTTCAGGCACGACCCGCGGCCGCAACGCCTCTTCTACACCATGCTCACGAACGCGTTCGCGGCGCGCACCGGCCTGCAACCTCTCCCCCTACCGCCCGCGCCGGTTCTGGATTAGGATGGCTCAAGCCGGCCGGAAGAGGCCGTGGGGAACCAGAATCTCGAAGTGGGCGCCCTTGCCCGCGATGCTTGTCTCGCGAATCGTAAGACCGGTGATCGCGAGAACTTCACGCGCGAGGAAGAGGCCGTAGCCCGAATTCCTGCCGAAAGCCCGGTCGAAGATTCGCTCCTTCTCGTCATCGGGGATCCCGACACCGTCGTCCTCGCATGCGATAGCGAGTCCTCCGTTCCCGGGGGAACACGAAAAGCGGACCGCCCCGACGGCCCCCCCGTGGCGGATCGCATTGTCGATCAGGGAGTAGACTGTCTTCTCGAAGAGGCGGTCCGCATAGATCTCGACATCGCAGTCATCCGCCTCGACGGCAACACTGCCGAGGTCGAGTTCGGCGGTTGCGCGGTCGATCACGGTCCGCACCCGTTGCCATTCGGGCGGCTGGGCACCGATGCTCTGGTAGTCGCGCGTGAACGTGATCTGTCGCCGGATCGTCTCAACGGCTCTCCTGGCAGGTTCCAGGTTTGCGGCGTCCGATGGGCTCCCGTCTCGCACCAGCCCGAGCGAGCCTGCGAGCACGTTGAGCTGGTTCAGGATGTCGTGGCGCGTGATGCCGTTCAGCAGCAGGAGCTGCCTGTTCGCTGTCCGAAGTGCATTCGCAGCCCTTCGGCGCTCGGTCACGTCTTCCGCCGTGCCGATGACCAGGCGGGGGTGCCCGTCGGGATCGCGCTTGAAGACGAGCTCACGGCACCGGAGGGTGAGGTAGTGGCCGAGCGCGTGCCGGAGGCGGACTTCAATCTCGCGGACCTCGCCGTCGGAGCTCGATTCGAGGGCATCCCGGTGACCTTCGAGCAATAACCGGTCCTCGGGGTGGACGAGGGGGAGGATCTCGGTTCCCTCGCCCGCCCACGAGCCTTCGGCCGGGTAGCCGAGGATGGTGGTGAGGTTCGGGTTCGCGTACCGAAGCCGGACTGTCTCCACGGCGTAGACATAGACCAGGTTCGGGGTGGTCTCGAGGATCTGCTGGACCGTGCGCCGGCTCGCGGCCAGCCTCTCCTCGGTGCGACGGTGCTCCTCGATCTCGCGCTCGAGCGCTGCGTTTGCCGCCTCGAACTCACGCGTCCGCTCCCGGACACGAGTTTCGAGCTCCTGTTGGTGCCGGCGGTCGCCCGTGACGTCCTCCAGGATCAGGCCGACACCACGCGCGCCGGCCTCGAAGACCAGGGGCAGCGCCCGCCCCCGGTAGTACCTGGTCATGCCGCCGCGCTCGACCTCGCAGTCGAAAACATGCTCAGCGCCCTCAAGGGTCTGCACGAGCCGACCGTCGTCCGCCCCGGCCAGAAACGGGGCGAGCGGGGAAAGGTCGAGACGGAGACCCTTCACCTCTCCCGCTTCAAGGCCGAAGTGATAAAGGAGGGTGTCGTTCGCGTGGAGGACGAAGAGGCCGTCGTCAAGGACAAGGATCAGGTCGGACGAAAGGCTCATCAGATCCGCGAGCGGCAACCGGTGGGAGGAATAGAAGACCTTGGCCGGGCCGAGCGCGCGCACCTCCGCCTGGCCCGAGACAGCCATCGCGTTGAGGTACTTCGCCGCCGTCGCGCGATTGAGTGTGAGTCTGCGCGAGACCTCCTCGATGGTCAATCCCTTCGGATTCTCCGCCAGCAATTCCCGGATCCGACCGATTTCATCCGTGCCCCGCAGTATCAGCCCCTCCAGATCAGATTGCCGCCGCCGATTATTTAGCGTTATTGCCGACTACTTTCACTCATCCGATTCAATCACCATATCCAGATAACTTTATATCCTGCAACAGTCAACCTTCATGCCATCGGCTTTCCAGCCGCGCAGCAGGGGGTCAGAGCCCTGTGCTTCACGAGGACGAGATCGATGGAACTGACATTTCAGACAGGTATTCCGAGCGCGCCTGTGGATGATTCCGATGCATCGGAATGCCTCATCGCGCCGACCGTCGTCACGGACGGAGCGGGGCGCGCGCTGGTGATGTACCGGCGACTGATCGAGAGTGGGTTCGACACGGCGCGGGCACTGAACGGCGCCTGAATCGCCATCACGAATACCGAATGGGGCCGCCTTGCCGAGGGGTGACGGCGGGCGGCCCTCGAAGCCGGCATGCACGTCCCCTCACCCCCCGGTCCGGCGACCCCCTCCTGCCCGGCCGGGAGCACCGCCGGCGGACTATCATTTTCTGCATCGCTGTAAAGAGCCGCAGCGTCAGACCGCACGGGGCCGGAGCCGCTCAGCTCCGCGCGTCGGCCACATGCATGGTCCGGAAAGGTCGAGAGGGCGCGGAGGGAGCGACGCGGGGACGGCTCCGGCCGGCTTGGAGGTACGCGGCGGGAAGCCGGCACCGTGCGACGGCCGTAATCGCCCAGCGAGGCGCGCGGTAGACACGGCCCTCAAGGACGAGCACGATCGCATACCGCCGGGGGTCGAGGCCGATCGCGGCCGTCGTCCCTCCCGGCCCCTCGAGTTCGACCGTCGAACCGTAGAAGAGGAGTATACGGACGTCGTCGGGCGAGAGAAGGAGGGTCGCGTCCTCGCCAAGAAGCTCGAGCCCGCCGTCCTCGGTCCGCATGACCACGAGCGTGTCGTCATACGGCGCCCCATCCGCCCCGATGGTCCCGACCCCGAACGGGCCGTCAAAGGTCGTCTGCATGATCACCCTCGGGCAGCCCCGCGGGCTGCATGAACGAGGTCGTCCTGAGATGTATAAGGCCCATCGGTCGCGGTGTGAAAGTGAACGGGGCCGCGACAGAGGGCGAGGGTAGTTGGCGCGGCGCATCCGCTCCATCGTTCGAGGATGGACCCTCCCTAACCTTCCCGGGGATGAACAGCCACCACATGCAGCACCGCGGGGAAGCGCTTTCGTCACGGTAACCCCCGGCGGGACAGAGTCACGGGCGGCCATACCATTTAACCTCAATAAGTGAAAGCCAGTTGCGATAGACGGAGCGGAAGTACGGTATCACCACTGCTGGAATATTTCAACCGGGCGCTGGTATCATGGACTGGAAAGGGGTCCGCGTCTACATGACGATGGAAGGATCTCGCGACCTCGGGCCCGGCGTTCGACGAGTGTCGATCCATGCGCTCGTGATCTTCGAAGTGACCGAAGTCCGGCCGATCGTGGACATGGGGCGGCGCTGGGAACCGTCGACCTGATCCCCCGGGGAGGCGAGGGAGTATCGTGGTTCCATCATGCGGGATGATACACTCCGATACCTACGACGATGTGGCCCTTTCGGGTGCTCACCTGCTGCCGATTCCGAAACTTACCCTGTTTTGAAGATCCCGCTCCGTGAAAATATATCGACGGAGGGGGCAGTCGTGAGGCCTGGCCCGAGCCCGTCGGGTTCGCCAAAGGGCGATTCCGGTTCGGGGACATGTCGTGATGGTATCCATTGGATTTTTCCCCCCTCCCTATTCACACCCGGAATTCCCTCTTCGGGCTATTCTGTGCCAGGTAACCTGGAGGTTGATATGGTCCGAGTGATGTCGCCTGATGCTTCGGGGTCAGGCCGGTGCGCGCCTTCCTGTCGACAATGGAGATACATCATAGGCGGCAAACCACGGGGGCGCAGCACCGTTCAGGCAGGAGAAAGTTTATAGCGTCAACGGGAATTAGTCCAACCTATGTCGAAAGTCCTTCGCGCATCTGCACTCTGCGCCTTGGTCCTCGTGGTGACCTGCGTCATGCTCTCGGGCTGCACCTCGACGCCGGCGACCCCGACCCTGAAGATCAGCTCGCCCTCGAACGGCGCCACCCTGAAGACGGGCGACATCACCGTCAAGGCCGATGTCGCCAACTTCAATGTCGTTGACAAGCAGGGCCAGGCCAACGTCACGGGCGAGGGGCACGTGCACTTCTACATGGACGTCAGCCCGATCCCGAGCGCAGCAGGACAGCCGGCCATCCCGACGAACACGAGCGCCACCTGGGCGCACGTCTCGGGCACGTCGTATACGTTCAAGAACGTCCCGCCCGGGACCCACGCGTTCGCAGTCCAGCTCGTGAACAACGACCACACGCCATTCGTCCCGGCGGTATCCGACACGGTCACGGTCACCGTCACGACCTGAAGGAGGCAGAAGAATGGTTGCTATCACGCTGACGGCGGAGGGTATGGCCTTCGATACGAAAGAGATCACCGTGCCTGCCGGGTCCCCGGTGGAGATGACCTTCGAAAACCGGGACACGGGCGTCCCGCACAACTTCGCACTCTATCGGGACTCGTCCGCAGCGGAGAAATTCTTCGCGGGAGAGGTGATAACGGGACCGAAGACCGTGACGTACACCTTCACCGCGCCGTCCGGGAAGGGGCGGTTCTTCTTCCGGTGCGATGTGCATCCGAAGATGATGACCGGCGCGTTCGTAACGACGTGAATGCGCTCGAAAGACTCACTTTTTTCGAGCCGGGATAACCAGGAACTCTCTATTACAGTGCTGGCCGCGCTCGAGAGCGCCGTGGATGATACGATCGCCCACGGCTCCGGATCATACTGATGCTGACGGTATGCAGCGGGCTGGATCAGGGGGGAATGGTTGAAAAAAAGTGTTTTTACACCGGTTGGTAACGTAAGAGAGGTGTCCTGATGCTGCGGGAGGGATCCGAACCCTCGATCTCCAGATGTCCCAGGAAATGGCGCCTCATCGCGAATTAAACCCTATGAGTCTGGCGCCTTAACCAGCTAGGCCACCGCAGCCCGCACGTTGTGCATAATAAAAACGCGGGAGAGAGTGATAAAGATTCTGCTGGGGCGCAATCCGGCCCGCACCGAACCATGGAGAGGGGGGTAGCCTCCGCTACGACCTTCAGATGAGGTTGAAGAGCAGGATGGTGTCCTGGAAGTCGAGACGCCCGTTTCCGTTATAGTCGAAGAGCCGGAGCGGCTCGTTGGCCGCGATCCAGTCCGTCTCGCCGAAGAAGAGCGTGACGTCCGCGAAGTCGGCCCGCCCGTTGCCGTTGACGTCCTCGCACCACCCGTCGCCGTCGAGATCGGCCGGCCGGCCCGTGCCGCCGGGAATGACCGGCGGGGCTGATGACACGTAGTAAACCAGGGGCAGACGGTCCACGTTCCCGCCGTCGCCGAAGAGGTCGTACGGCCCGTCCGTGAAGCCGTCGCGGTTCTCGTCCCAGTGCGTGTCCGACCATCCCGTCAGGCCGGGCGCACCCCAGTAGTTACCGCCTGTGCGCGGTCCCCCGACCACGTTGGGCCCGGGCCCCTCGGACCCGTTCCACGCGTTCGGGAGAATCGCGCCGCCGAACCGAACGTTGACGTCGTTGACCAGCCGGTTGTCGACGATCCGGTTGCCGCCCGATGCGTAGAGCGAGATGCCGGCCGTCACCGAACCCGTGATCTCGTTCCGCTCGAGCGTCGCGTTCCCCGAATTGCGGACGAGGACGCCGATGCCGTTACCGGTCAGCTCGCATCCCCGTACCGAGCCATTCCGCGCCCCGCCGTCGAGCGAGAGCCCCGCGAATGCCGAGCCCGCGATCCTGCAGCCCGTGATGCCGCCACCGTCGACGCCGTAGAATGCCGCCCCTTCGTCCCAGCCCTCGAGGACAAGGTCCGTAACGGTCACGTTCGACAGGCCGCCGGAGTTATAGGCGAGCACCCCGTATTGCCCGGTCCCGGAAGCCGCGCTCACCGTGTGTCCGCTCCCGTTCAGCACCACGTCCGAGGCCCGGATCTCCACCGCACGCGGGGCGGCGAGGCCCGCCTGGTCCCGGACGAGATAGTAACTTCCCGGCTCGGTGATCACGCACGGCAGAGCCTCGATCGCCCGCGGCGTGGGCAAGGCCGACGGCGCGAAGGCGACCTTCTCGGTCATCCAGAGCATGGCAGCCGCGTCCTGGTCGAAGAGGCCCACAGTCGCGTCGTAGTCGAGGTCCATCGAGACCCGGAAGAGGCCGTGCGGCCGGCCCGGACGCGCTCCCCAGGAGTTGAGCATGACCCAGTACCGGTTGTTCGGATCGGTATCGTCGTATCCGACGCAGAGGACCGCGTGGCCGCCGGCCCCGCCCTCCACATCATACGGGGCGTTCACCCAGGGATCGGGGTTCCAGACGGACCCGTTCTCGGTGCCGGCCCCCCAGAAGCCGTAGAAAGCCTGCCACGCGGTCGCGTTCGGCAGGTAGTATGCGAACCAGACCGCGCGATCCCGGTCGAGCACGGCTTTGATGTTCGCGATCGCCTGCTCGCGCCCGACGTGGCGGGTCACGACCCGCTCGGCCTCGATCGAGGCGATCCGGTAATGGGGATCCATTCCGATCGCGTAGGCCGGGACGAAGGAGCGGCCGTTATCGACACACCATTGGACGCCGTCGGAGTAGCCGGCGTTCGCGTTCGACCAGGGCACGGCCGTGCCTGTCGAGGCGTAGAAGGAGGCGAGATCCCCGAGCACTCCGCCGTCTCCTGCCCAGCGGAGACCCGCCGTGGTCGGCCGGTAGTTCGCGTCGAGATACTCGACGGAGAGGCGGTCGCGGACCCCGTCCTGCACCGCGTGCGCGACCTCGAGCACGCCCGTGCCGGCCCATGCCCAGCAGTTCCCGGCCCGCCCCTGGTTCCGTTCGACCGGGACGTAATCGAGGTAGGGAAGGAGATCCTGCGACCCGTTCGGCGCCGCTACGGCACGAAGGCGGACGGGGTCGGCCTCGACCGCCGGAGCCCGACCATACGCCGCGTTCCAGGCCGCGAGCTGGGCCGCATCCGGGTGCATGATCCCGTACTCGTCATCCGAGGCCGCCGCGGGGGCGAGCGAGACCAGCAGCAGGAGGAGACCGAGCGCGGCGATGAGGCGGACCGTGACCATGGCGAACACTTCGGTGAGGGGTCGCCTCGGCAAGCAAAAAAGGGAACGGTCCTCCGGCTATTCCCGGGGCTTCGATCGGAGATACGTCCCGACTGCCGCCGAGATCGCTGCCACCTCCTTGGTCTGGCGGAGCGAGGAGGCGAGGGTCTGCATGCGCGCCTCCTCCTCGCGGAGCGCCCGGAGGAGGCTCCGCTGGATGTGCTCCTCGGTGAGGAAATGGGTGTGCGTGTCCCCCTCGATGAAATGCCGGTTGTGCATCAGGGCGAAGTGGAGCGGGAGCGTGGTCTTGACTCCGAGGATCACGTACTCCGAGATCGCGCGGCGCATCCGCTCGATCGCCGCAGTCCGGTTCATGCCCCAGGTGCAGAGCTTGGAGATCATCGAGTCGTAATAGGGTGTGATCGCGTAGCCCATATGGACGCCGGAGTCGAGCCGCACCCCCGGGCCGCCCGGCGAACGGTAGCGGACGATCTTGCCGGGCGTGGCCTGGAAGTTGTTGAGGGGATCCTCGGCGTTGATCCGGCACTCGAT
>DUGU01000231.1:1618-3216 GCA_013331215.1 Methanoregulaceae archaeon | reverse complement strand
GGGTGTTCATCTCCATGAAGTAGTACTCCCCGCCCGCATAGAGGAACTCGACCGTGCCCGCGTTCACGTAGTTGCAGGCCTTCGCCGCGGCGATCGCCGAGGCCGTCATCCGCTCGCGGAGGTCTTCGGTCATGATCGGGCAGGGCGACTCCTCCACGAGTTTCTGGTGGCGCCGCTGGATAGAGCACTCGCGTTCGAACAGGTGGAGCATGTGCCCGTGCTCGTCGCCGAGAACCTGGACCTCGACATGGCGGGGCTTGACAAGGTACTTTTCGAGGAGGAGGGTCGGGTCGCCGAAGGCAGAGCCCGCTATCCGCCGCGCTCCCTCGATCGCTTCCGCGAGGCCGGCCTCGTCCTCGACGACCTGCATCCCGATCCCGCCGCCGCCTGCCGACGCCTTGACGATCACGGGGTAGCCGATCTCGGCCGCGACGCTCTTCGCCTCGTCGAGGTCCCTGATCCCCTCTGGTGTGCCCGGCACAACCGGCACTCCGGCTGCCCGCATCATCTGCTTGGCTCCGATCTTCGAGCCCATGGCCTCGATCGTCCGCGAGGTCGGGCCGATGAAGGTCACCCCGGCCCCCTCGCAGGCCCTGGCGAAGCCGGCGTTCTCGGCGAGGAAGCCGTATCCCGGGTGGATCGCCTCGGTTCCGGTTTTGCGGGCGACGTCGATGATCCGGTCGATGTTCAGGTACGACTTCGCCGGAGGGGCCTCGCCGACCGGAAAGGCCTCGTCCGCGTAGGTGACGTGCAGCGCGTTTCTGTCCGCATCCGAGTAGATCGCGACCGTCTCGATCCCCATCTCGCGGCAGGCGCGCATGACCCGGATCGCGATCTCCCCGCGGTTCGCGACGAGAACCTTCTCGAAGAAGGTCATTCGACCACCAGGAGCACGTCGCCCGCCTGGACGACGTCGCCCGCGTCGACGAAGATCTCGGTCACGACCCCGTCGCGGGGGCTGTGGATCGGGTTCTCCATCTTCATCGCCTCGAGCACGACGAGGGTGTCGCCCTTCTTGACCTGGGCGCCGCGGCTCGTCCGGACCTCGAGCACCATGCCCTGCATATTCGACTTGATACCGTTCCGGATGTCGCCGCGCGGAGCGCGGGCCGGGCCCTTCTCCACGCTCGTGGCGACTGCAGTCCCCTCGACCGAGAGGATCCGGACCGAGAAGACCTCGCCGTCGACCTCGACCTCCATCATCGAGGGCACGTCTGCCGCCTGCCGCGCGGCGGCCTCGCCGGGCCTGGCTGTCGGTATCTCCTCGGGGGTCCGCTCCCCTTTCAGGAACGACGGGGCGATCGCCGGGTAGAGGATGTAGGTAAGGACGTCGTCCTCGCGCCGAACGAGCCCCTGCTCCGTCGCCTCGGCCCGCATCCGGTCGTAGATGGGCTCGAGCAGGTCCGCGGGGCGGCAGACCACAATCTCCTCCCCCTCGGCGAGGATACTGGAGCGGACCGCGTCGGAGACGGGGGCGGGCGAATGGCCGTAGAGCCCGCGGACGTAGTCCCGGACTTCCTTGGTGACGTTCTTGTACCGCTCGCCGAGGAGCACGTTCAGCACGGCCTGGGTCCCGACGATCTGGGAGGTCGGGGTCA
>DUGU01000231.1:0-1540 GCA_013331215.1 Methanoregulaceae archaeon | reverse complement strand
CCGGGAGCTGGTAGATCAGCACGTCCGAGTCGACCCGCTCCGAGATCGGGTCCACGAGCGCCCCGTACCTTTGACGGAGGGCGAGGGAGGCGTTTCTCGCCTCCCGCAGCGTCAGCAGATCGATCCCGGTCTCGCGATCCGTCCCGACGAGCGAGGCGACCACGGACTCGGTCGGCGGCTGCGACGTCCCGAGCGCGAACGGCGACATGGCCGTGTCCAGGATGTCCACCCCGGCCTCGATCGCGGCCTGGTAGGACATGGAGGCGATCCCCGAGGTCGAGTGGGAGTGAAGGCAGACAGGGAGGCCGGTCGTCTCCCGGATCCCGGTGATCAGCTCCCGGGCCGCGGCCGGCATGATCAGGCCGGCCATGTCCTTGATGCAGATCGAGTCCGCCCCCCGGGCCGAGAGCTCGCCGGCCATCTCGATGAAACCCGGGACAGAGTGGACCGGAGAGATCGTGTACGAGATCGCGCCCTGGAGATGGGCCCCGGTCTCCTTCACGGCCCGCATCGAGCGCTCCATGTTCCGGAGGTCGTTGAGCGCGTCGAAGACTCGGAAGACGTCGACTCCGTTCGTGTACGCGGCCCCGACGAAGCGGTCGACCACGTCGTCGGGGTAATGGCGGTACCCGACCAGGTTCTGGCCGCGGAGGAGCATCTGGATCCGGGTGTTCGGGAGGGCCTCCTTGAGCCGGCGGAGCCGCTCCCACGGGTCTTCGGCCAGGAACCGGATGCACGAGTCGAAGGTCGCGCCGCCCCAGGCCTCGACCGACCAGAAGCCGGCCCGGTCGAGCTGCCGTGCGAGGGGGAGCATATCCTCGGTCCTGAGTCGAGTGGCGATGAGCGATTGATGGGCGTCCCGCAGGGTCGTATCGGTGATATAGAGCGGTTGTATCGGAATCGCAGCACTCATCGCGCACCTCTTCGGCTGATACCGAGGTAAAAGCCGGAAGAGCTGTTCACAATGAAAGTATAAAAATATCGCGCGGTCCGAGGATTGCGAAGAGTAAAACGGAGATCGCGGCACCGGCGGATAGGCGCTCCGCCAGGGTCGGGGCGAAGTGCGGTACGTGCACGCCCCCACCGTCGTAGCCGCGGAGCGCGATGAGGCCGGCAAGTTCCCGACCGCGCCGGAGCTCGGCGTGGAGGAGTGCCGCGCCGACCGCGAACCACCGCGGCAGGAGCGGTAGCCGCTTCTGTTCGACCGCGAGACGGATCTGCGCCAGATCGTCCGCAGCGGCCGCGAGCGACCCGAGGGTCAGCTCGGCCGTAAGGCCGAGGTCGAAACCGATAGCAGGGAGGCCGGCCCGGGCACCGAGCCAGGCCCCGAGGTCGAAGAGATCGCCATCCCGCTGGGAGACGTAGGCGTGGGCCGCGATGAGGAGTACGGCGGAGATCCGGACGAAGTACGAGACGCCGTCTCCCCCCGAGACGGCCGTCGCCGCAGCCGCGAGCAGGACCGTCACCCCGAGGTAGAACACAGCCCGGCCGGAAGGGAGGGTTCGGTTCGAGCAGACGAGCCACCAGAGTGCGGCCCCGA
>DUGU01000042.1 GCA_013331215.1 Methanoregulaceae archaeon | reverse complement strand
TGGGCGTCCGCGGCCCCTCCGCACAGGCAACCTTCTCAACGACCTGCATGTCCCGGCCGTGACCGGGGCTGTCGGAGATACGTTCATCCGGTCCGGTTCGTCAGGACCGGCCGAAGAGGCGGGCGAGCCGGCCCGGCGGGGAGAAGATCTCCGCCGGCGGCGCCGGCTCTGCCGGGGGGAGCGCGCGGGCCGCGGCCGGATCGACGAGGGCACGGGCCTTCTCGCCGATGCCGGGCACGGTCCCGCCACCGTCGACATAGCCGGTGACGAGATACCCGTCCCCGCGGACCCGGACCCGGAAGAGGGGGCCCGTCGGCTGGACCCGGTCGACGACCCCGTCCAGGGCGACGCGGCCATTCGGGACCGGGCCGGCCGTCCCGGCCCGGATTCTCACGGTCGATGCCGGCACGTACCGCGGCCCGGGACCGGGACGCCCCGGAAGGCTGCCGGCGGGGAGCAGGTTCTCGAGCCCGAGGGCGCGGGCGGCCCGCTCGTCCGGCGGGTCGGCGAGGACATGCGCCGCCTCGCCGAACGCGGCGAGCCGTCCTTCGACGATGACGGCGATGTGGGTCCCGAGCAGCTCGGCCTCGTCCGGCCGATGGGTCACGAGAATGATCGTGAGGCCCAGACGGGTGTGGAGAGTGGCCAATTCCTCGATGGACACCGCGCGCGTCACCGGGTCGAGCGCGGCGAAGGGCTCGTCGAGGAGGAGGACGCGGGTCTGAAGCACGACCGCCCGGGCGATCGCCGTCCGCTGCCGCTCGCCTCCCGAGAGCGAGGTCGGGCGCCGGTCGGCGAGGTGGCCGATCTCGAGGCGTGCAAGCGCGGCCCGGGCCTCGTCCCGTGCCCGGGGGGCCTGTACCCCCCGCGCCCGCAGGCCGAACGCGACATTCTCCAGGACGGAGAGGTGGGGGAAGAGGGCGTAATGCTGGGGGACGAGGGCGACGCCCCGCGCCTCGGGCGGGAGGCGGGTCAGATCGCGCCCGTCGAGAATAATCTCCCCGGACGCGACGGGGACGAGACCGGCGACGGCCTGGAGGAGGGAGGACTTACCTGCCCCCGACGGACCGACGACCGCGCAGAGGGCGCCGGCGGGGAGGTCGAGCGAGACGGGGCCGAGCGTGAAATCGCCGAGACGGACGGTCAGGGTATCGATAGTGAGGCTCCCGCCCAGGTCGTCGATCATTAAAAGATATTACTTTTTAAGATATGTCAACGTATTCATGCTGTCGGGTCCGATCCTTTCAGGTCGGATCGACGGAGACTGGTAGAATGAGAGCCTTGAGATCCACCATATTCGCTATCCTCGTCCTCGCCGCGCTCCTCTGCGCCGCGGGATGCACCGGCACCGGTCCCGGCACGGCCACGCCGACGCCCACCGCCGCCATGACGACCACGGCACCCGCGGCCGAGCTGACCGTCTTCGCGGCGGCCTCCCTCAAGGACGCCTTCACCGAGTGCGGCCGCCTCTTCGAGGCGAACCATACGGGCACGAAGGTCGTCTTCAACTTCGACGGCTCGCAGGTCCTCCGCACCCAGCTCCAGCAGGGCGCGTACGCCGATGTCTTCGCCTCCGCGAACACGCAGCAGATGAACCTCTCGAAGGGCGACGGCACGATCTTTAACGACACGGTCAAGCTCTTCGTGCACAACCGGATCGCCCTCCTGGTGCCCGCCGCCAACCCGGCGAAGATCACGGGTCTCAAGGACCTGGCCAACCCGGGCGTGAAAGTCGTCATCGGGACGCCCGACGTGCCGGTCGGCGGTTACGCCCTCCAGCTGCTGAACAAGACCGTGAACGATCCCGCGTACGGCCCGGACTTCAAGGCCAAGGTCCTCGCGAATGTCGTCTCGCAGGAGACGAACGTGAACCAGCTGGCGACCAAGATCGTGCTCGGCGAGGCCGACGTCGGGATCGCCTACGCCTCGGACGTCCCCGCCGCCCAGCTGGACAAGGTGAACGTGATCGAGCTCCCGGCGGGGTACGCGATCGTGGCCGACTACCCGATCGCGGTCGTGAAGGAGACGAAGGACCGGGCCGCGGCCCAGACGTTCATCGACTTCGTCCTCTCGCCCCCCGGCCAGCAGACGCTCGCCCATTACGGCTTCGCGCCGGTCTGAGCGTACCGCCGTTCATGAACCACACGAAGAGCCGCCCGCCGCCCGCGTCCCGGGGCGGGGTGGCCTTCACCCTTTTAACCGTCTTCCTCGCGGTAGCGTTCACCCTCTTCGTCGCGATCCCGATCGTCGCCCTGCTGCTCTACGTCCCCCTGGGGACTCTGGTCGATTCCCTGTCGAACCCGGTCGTGACGGATGCGGTCCGGCTCTCGCTCGTCACCTCGACCGTCGCGACTGCGATCGTGATCGCGTTCGGCACGCCGCTCGCGTTCCTCAACGTTCGTCACTCCTACCCCGGCCGAAACCTGGTCGAGACCCTGACCGACCTGCCGATCGTACTCCCGCCGGCCGTGGCCGGGCTCGGGCTCCTCCTCGCCTTCGGACGGTTCGGGCTCGTCGGGCAGTACCTCGCCCCGTTCGGGATCACGATCGCGTTCACGACACTCGCGGTCGTGATCGCCCAGACCTTCGTCGCGGCCCCGTTCTTCCTCCGGCAGGCCCGGACCTCCTTCGGCGAGGTCGACCCCGCATACGAGGCCGCGGCCCGGTCGCTCGGGGCATCTCCCTTCTACACATTCCACCGGGTCACCGTCCCGCTCGCGGCCGAGGGGCTCGTTTCGGGCGGGATCATGACCTTCGCCCGCGCCCTCGGCGAGTTCGGCGCCGTCCTGGTGATCGGCGGGGCGCTGCAGGGCCGGACGGAGACCGCGACGCTGTACGCGTTCCGCGCCCTCGAGGAGCGGCAGTACATCAGCGCCTATAGCACCGCGGTGCTGCTCGGTCTGGTCTCTGCCGCGCTGATGATGGGNNTCGGCGCGACGATCATGTTCGCCGGCAACATCCAGGGGAGGACGCAGACGATGCCGCTCGCCATTTATACCGGACTGCAGAGCGATATCACGGCCTCGGTCGCCCTCTCGGTCATTCTCCTCGTCATCTCGTTCACGGTCATCGCCGTGGTGCGAGGGCTCAGCCGGCGGGCCGCGCGGACCCGGTAGGGAGGTCGGCGGGCCGGGGCCGTTCCCGGTCGGGCCTCCCGGCCCGTCGAGGCCCACAGCGTCGCCGCGGGCCCGGCCGAAGGCCGATCGAGCCCCCGGACCGCCGCAGTCCGGCGATTAAACGAAAATACCTTATCTTTGGGGTACATTTAATAAATTTAAATGACCAGGGAGCCCTGGTGGTACCATGCAGATCAGTGCTCGAAACCATGTACCGGGAACGGTGAAGATGATCAAGAAGGGGCCGGTGAACACCG
>DUGU01000048.1:5185-10138 GCA_013331215.1 Methanoregulaceae archaeon | reverse complement strand
GGACCGGGCACCCCGGCGCCACCGGCCGGCCGATCACGATCGCCCCGGGCCCGATCCCCCACTGCTCCACGAGCTCGGGGCGGAAGGGCTGGACGTACCGCTGCGCCGACGGCTCGCCCGGGAGCGGCCGGAGGACGAAGTCGTACTCCGAGCCGAGCAGGTCGGTCCCGTCGTACACCTGCAGCAGCGCCGTCTCGTCCAGGTCCAGGCGGCGGGCCCGGTGCGGGCAGTCGGCGAGGACGCGCGTCCCGGCCTGCAGCCCCTCAACGAAGTCGCGGCAGCTGCGGACCCCGCAGGCCCCGCAGTCCTTGCCCGGCGGTTCCCACGCCATCCCCTAGTCCCCCCGGTAGAGCTCGTCGGCCGCCTCCAGGGTCCGGACGACCCCGAAGTGGTGGCGCCAGCCGATCTCCTTCTTCCCGGCGCAGATGGTGCAGACCCCGAGCGGCGGCGTTCCGCGGAGCACGATCGCTCCCGGGTCCGCGACCTCGGGGCAGGCCTCGACCGCGCGGAAGAGGTACCGGAGCCCGGTCCCCTCGATCGCGTTGGTCTCGATCAGGTCGATCCCGGGCGTCACGCGCCGGATCGCCTCGCGGAAGACCTCCTTCTCGGCCTGCGAGACGAGGTCGGTCTTGGTCACGACCGCGACGTCGGCGAACGCGATCATCGGCGCCATCTTCAGGGGCGCGTTCGTCCCCGAGACCGCCGGCAGCACCACGATCCCGAGCGACTGGGTCGTGTACGGCGTGCAGCGGAGGCAGAGCCCGGCCGACTCGACGATCAGCAGGTCGGCCTTCTCCTCCCCGGCCCAGGCGAGCGCGTCGGCGAGCACCATGATCCCTGTGTGATCGGGGCAGAGGTCCCCCGAGTAGACCTTCTTCGTCGGGATCCCGAACTCGGCCTCGAGCTCCTCGTCCTCGAAGGCCTGGACCACGTCGATCTTGAGGTAGGCAATCCGGTACCGGCCGGCGAACTGCCGGAGGAGCTGCCGGACGACGGCCGTCTTGCCGGCGCTCGGCGGGCCGGCCACGATCAGGAGGCGCACGCTACAGCCCCCCCGTCAGGAGCTCGCCGGCCCGCAGCCGCTCGCGGATCTCGTGGAGCAGCCCGTCCATCGCGGCCACCGCCCCGAGCGCGTCGGCCTCGGCATCGCCCGGCTCGAGCACATCGACGACGGCGCCGTTCCGCATCACGATCCGCCGGTCCGAGAGGAGGGCGACGAACGGGTCGTGGGTCACGAAGAGCACGGCCCGGTCGAACTCCCGCAATCGGGCCATCACCCGGTTCTTGAAGATCCCCGCGTTCTCGATCTCGTCGAGGAGGATGATCGGGGTGTTGCTGACCAGCAGGGCGTCCGCGATCATCAGGGCGCGCGTCTGCCCGCCCGAGAGCCCGGTCATGCGCATCTCCTCTCCGACGGCCTCGCCCGTGAACTCGTTCGCGAGCGCGATCGTCTCGTCGACGGTCCGGCCCGCGTCGAGCCCGCGGGCCGCGCAGTGCATGGCGAGGAACTGCCGGACCCGCAGGTCGGCCAGGCACTTGCTCGTCTGCGCGATCATCGCGATCGGCTTGTTCGCCGGGTCCCGGCAGATCAGCTCCGGTGGCGCCTCCCCGTTCACCAGCACGGTCCGGCCGGTCACCGTGTCCTGCCGGGCGAAGACCTCGATGTCGTTGATCAGGGCCGACTTGCCCGACCCCGTCGGGCCGACGATCGAGATCGTGTCGCCGGCGCGGATGACGAGCTCGTCGAACGGCTCGGGCCGGCCGTCCTTCGCTGTTCCGGGAAGGATCGTGATCGTCTCGATCCTGATGGGTTCCACAGCAATTCTTCGGATTGGGCGGGATTAATGGATGATGTTAAGTTAATCGTATTAACTATGTGAGGACCCGCTTCACGGCGAGAATGAAGGGACGGCAGACGCTGTTCCGGGATGAGCGATCGGCAAGGGGACGGCAACAGGGGCAGGAAGTCATTCAACCCTGCGGGTCGACCCTGATGAAGTGTCGGTCGCCGACCTCCTGCGAGGCTCCTTATAAAAACTAGATCGCGACAGGATGGAATCTGACCNNGGAAGGGACTCGAACCCCTGAACTCCTTCGAGAGACGCTCTTGAGGCGTCCGCCGTTGGCCGCTTGGCTACCCCCGCGCGGATCAAGCGTGGACCCCGCTGCGATATATATGCGGCGGAGGGCTCAGAGAAAGTCGGCGAGCCCGAGTTGCTCGACCTTCGGCCGGCCGAAGGTCGACTCGATGTTGAGGTCCAGGACCTCGATCCGCTGGCGCGTGTACTCGGACACGCCGTAGTCCGCGCACATCCTGCGCGACATCTCGAGGTACTTCTTGACCGAGGACTCGTGCACGGTCGGGATGACGGCCTGGCCGCACCCGCCGCACTTGCCGCCGAGCGGCATCCGCCTGTACTTGGCCGAGCAGCGCGTGCACCGGAATTTTTGCTTGGAGAAGGCCGAGAGGTTGCCCATCAGGTCCCGGATGAAATGGGTGTTCAGCACCCTTTCCGCCACGTCGTCGGCGTCGACGGCCCGGATCCGCACGGCGAGCGCGAGCTCGGCCTCGAGCTTCTCGGCCATGGTCTCGAGCGAGGTGTAGGTCGATTCGAGCGGCCCCTTGGAGATGTCCGAAGTATCGTGCGTGAACCGGAAGCCCTCGACCTGTCTGAAGGTGCCGAGCCGGTGCTCGACCCGGTCGATCAGGGGGTCCACGTCCCGCGGGTGGGCGCACTCGAGGGCCGCCAGGTAGAGCTCGAGCGGGTAGGCGTCGCCGACGTCGACGTTCAGGGACTCCTTGTCGATCTCCTTGGGGTCGAGCCGGGTGGTCAGCACGAGAGGCGCGTCCATGGTCCCGCCCCGGTTTTCGGGCAGGAATCGGCGCGAGAAGTTCAGGAGACCGTCGAGGAGGAGCATCACGCAGTCCTCGTCCCCGTCGCACTGACCCGTGAAGACGCCGTTAGCGAGGACCGAGTGGTCTTCGGCGACCGTCAGGCAGTAGACGCGGTCGTCGGGGCAGGGCACCTCGTCGATCCGCACCACCCGGTCTGCGAGGACCGCGGACCCGACCGCGGCCGGGAGCGGATCCCCGGCCCTGAGCTCGATCGCGCGAATTCGGCGTACATGGTCCTCCTCGAGGACGAGCATCGCATGGTCGGGCGTCACCGCGAGTATTCGACCCTGCACCGTCTCGATCCGGAGCAGTGTCGGGGGGGCGCGATGGATCGAGACTGCCGTTATCCGGCGTACGTGCGGCCTTCCTGCGGCGTCGACGGCTCTCGTTGCGAACGGACTGACGGGGTCGGACCAGAAGGTGCCCGTGCGGTCGAGGTCGGCACGGGAGAGGTCGAATTGTTCGAGCACGAACTCACGGATCGGGACCCGGCGCCATGCCGTCCGGTAGTCCCAGACCTCGATCTCGGTCTCGCCGTGGAAGCAGTTCCGGCGCTTGGCCGCATGGAAGAACGGGTGGGCGTAGCCGACGTTGGCCTTCGTGTACCCGACGAGCCGGCAAAGGACTCCGGCCGACGTGTGCGGCGCGAGGCCGATCAGAAGACGGCCGATGATGTCCGCCGGGGACGTCGCCCGGTAGTACGGCGGGNNCCGTAAAGCCGTTCGAGCTCGTCGTCCACGAACCCGGCCACCCGGACCAGCCAGTCGCCGCACTTTTCCGAGACGAGGATGTCCTGGGGCCGGAGCTCGACCACCTGGTCCGCCTCCTCGAGGGGGCGACCGTCGATGTCGGCCGCGTACCCGAGCTCCACGAGCCTAGCGGGCTCGACCCCGAGCTCGGCCGGCCGGACGTGCGTGACCGGCAGGTCTATCATGTCGTACCGGACGGTCCCGTCCTTGAAGACGTACAGACCGGCCTTCGCCCGGAGCACCCCCTTCGCGAGGTCCTCGACGGCCCGCTCGCGCGAGATCATCCCCTTGACCCCCTTGACGAGCGTGACCTGGCCCGCGCGGACGCCGCACCGCTCCATCGCGTCCGCGAACTCGTCCCGGACGTTGATCTGGACCTTCTGCGAGCAGACCGCGCCGGCATCGCAGGCCGGGCATTGGTCTGCCTCGACGAGGCGGTGGCAGCGCGGGCACCGGAAGACGGGGAGGGTATGCGCTCCGCAGGTGCAACGGTTGCGGAATGTAACCGTGCCGCAGGCCGGACAGCGCCGCTCGCCGACCTCGGCCGTGATCACGCCCCCGTCCATGTTCGGTCGATCCGCGTGATTTGAGGCTTCCTGGAGCGAGCGGCGCGAACCGCCGGCCTCGCCGACGGGAAAGAGCGCGTGCGGCGGGGGCTTCATCTCGCGGGGCTTGGACTTGCCAGGCCGGCCCATTCGTCCACCGATCCGGGTCCCGGCCTTCCCGCGCATGCGCATGCCCGAGAGGTGTCGGACGAGGGCGAGGGAGTCGCCGCGCGGCACGTCGTCCCACGCGGGGCTGCGGCGGAGCCCGAGGTCGAGGCCGAGCGCGGCGAGCAGGACGAGATGGCGGTTGACCACGATCTCGCCGTTCCGGATGCGGTGAGGCACGAGTGCTTCCTCGAGCCACCGCTTCGGGTCCGGCTCGTTCGGCATCCGGAGGGCGCCGTCCTGGATCCGACCGCTCCGTGCGACGAACCCTGCGAGGGCGTCGATCGCTGTGGGCGGGAGGTCGTCGAAGNNAGGGCTGGAAGGACGGGTGGAGGTATCCGCCGGAAAGCGCGTACCCGATCGCCTCGACCTCGTCTTCGGGCGGCGCGGCCTCGTGCTCGAGCCGCCACCACTCGTCGCAGTACCCGGCCGGCACGAGGACGTGGTTGTTCTCGAGGAACTCGCCGAACGAGATCAGGATCTCCCCGACATCCAGGATCCGGTCGACCTCCGGCCCGATGCGCCGCGCCTCGTCGAGATCGTCGACCCGGAGCACGTCCCCGTTCCGGAGCACGACCGTCGGCCCCTCGATCGTGTC
>DUGU01000048.1:0-5094 GCA_013331215.1 Methanoregulaceae archaeon | reverse complement strand
CGATCAGGTCGCGGAGGTACTTGTCCTTCGGCTTAACCCCGACCTCCTCGTCGTCGGACTTCGCGGCCCCACCGATCAGGATGTCGAGCCATTCCCAGCCGGCCATCTTCATCTTCCGGACATTCTTCTGGACCTTCGGCGCCTTCAGGGCAAGCCCCTCGGCGATCACGAGCGCCATCCCGCCGCGGACGGTGTTGGTCTCGACCCGTTCGAGGTTCCGGTACCCCGAGACCTCCTGCTGCTCGGTCGCCTCCCCATCGATGCAGACAGGGCAGTTCTCGACGATCATTCGGATCTCCTTCTCGCTTGGCAGGTACTGGAGGCTCATGATCGAGTTGTACTGCCGGATCTCCTCGANNCGAGCGCCTGCCGGACGTAGTCGCCGACCAGGACCGAGAGGGCCTGGGCGGTGCCGCCGGCGGACCGGATCGGGCCGGCGTAGTAGACCTTCAGATAGTCGCTCCCGTCGTCGTTCCGGCCGAGCCCGACCTTGCCGATCCCCTCGGTGGGGGCCGCGACGACACCCTCGGTCAGGAGCGCCATCGCGGTCCTGATTGCATGGTCCAGGATCTCCTCGCGCGTGGTCTCGCCGAAACGGCGCTGGACGAAGTCGTCGCCGATACGGAGCGCGGCCTCCTCCCGCGACATCTCGGCCTCGAGCTCGCGAATGCGGGCCGCAACCCCCGTGATCCCGAGCAGGGCCTCGACCCGGTCCGCGAGGTCGTTCGCGACCGGGATCTCGACCCGGGTGGTCGGGTCGAGCCCCGCGCGTCGGGCCTCCTCCGCGATCGCCATCGCTTCGGCCAGCTGCGCCTGAAGGGCGTCGAGGTAGACGGCCATCGCGGGGGAGACCTCGGTCATCCCATAGCATAGGCGGTCGGGACTTAATGGGTTGCTGACAGCCGGAGCAGCTCGTCGAGCACGGCGACCGCGCCGGCCTTGTCGAGGGGCTGGTTGTCGTTACCGCACTTGGGCGAGTAGATGCAGGACGGACACCCTTCCTCGCAGGGACAGTCCGCGACCAGTGCCCGCGCAGTCGCCGCCACCGCGGGCAGGAGGGCAGCCGCCATTCGCGCCAGTCCGGCGCCGCCGGTGGCGCCGTCGTAGACGCAGATCGCGGGGCAGCCGTCGCCCTCCGTGCCGGCCGAAGAGAACCGGACCGTGGAGAAGCCGCCGAGGTCGGCGCGGTCGCAGAGGAGGTGGATCGGCAGGCACGCGATCAGGGCGTGCTCGGCCCCGTGGAGCGCGCCGGCCGGGTCGAGGCCGGCGGCCGTGAGCACGGCGGGAAGGCCGGGCGGGAAGGTCCACCAGCAACCGGTCGTCTCGAACGAGAGCGGAGGGAGGTCGAGTGGGATGACAGCGACTGTTTCTCCGTACCGCCGGATCCTATATCCACCGAACTCCTGCACGACCGTCACATCGCCGGTCCGCACGGCGATGGCGCCATGGCGTTGCTCCCCGTCGGGCGCGCCCGGTGTGATAGCGGTCGCAAAGAGTGGAGCCGTCTGGTAGTCGAGCTCCACCGGCTCGGCCGTGCACTCCCGGGCCTCGAGGTCCATGGCCGTGACCCGGTAGGTCTCGGCCTGATGGAGCAGGATCGCGCCCGGGTGCGCCTCGCGGTAGGCGTGGTCACGGTCGAGAGTCTCGAGGAGACGGCCGTCGGCGACCACGGTGAACCGGTCCTCCGCGCCGCCGGCGAGGTCGACAGCGGCCACGGCCCGGCCCGGCCCGCAATAGACGTGGCCGTACGGGGTGTCGCGGAGGAGGTGATGGTCGCGGAGCGGGCCGAGGAGGGCTGCGAGGCCGTCGCCGAAGAGCGCGTGGTCCGCTTCCGTGAGGGGAAGCTCGGCCGCCGCGCAGAGAAGGTGGCCGGCGAGCATCGCGGGGTTCGAGGGATCAAGGCACGCGTGCTCGTGGGGGCGGCCGAAGAAAGCGGCAGGATGACGCATATAGTACTGATCGAGCGGCCCCTCGTTCGCCACCAGGACCGCGAGCGATGGGCCGCCGGTCCGCCCGGCCCGCCCCGCCTGCTGCCAGGTTGCGGAGATCGAGCCGGGATACCCGGCGATCACGACCGCGTCGAGCCCACCCACATCGATCCCGAGCTCGAGTGCGTTCGTGGTCACGACGCCCCTGAGTCGTCCTTCCTTCAGCCCGCACTCGATCCCCCGCCGCTCCTCAGCGAGGTAGCCGGCCCGGTACGTCGCGACGAGGCTCGGGTCGGAAAGACCCTCGCGGGCCCAGGAGCCCATCAGCTCCGCGGACTTCCTCGAGGGGGCGAAGCAGAGGGTCTGGAGACCGCGCTCGATGCAGTCGACGAAGAGCCGCTTCGCGTCGGTCAACGTCGACCGTTGCCCCGCTCCGGAGGGATTGTAGAGCACGAACTCCCGGGGGCCCTGCGGGGCCCCGCTCTGGTCGATCAGCAGGGCCGAACGGCCGGTCAGGGTTGCGACGAACTCGTCCGGGTTCGCGAGGGTCGCGGTCGAGAGGACGAAGACCGGATCGCTTCCGTGATGGCGGCAGACCCGCTGGAGCCGGCGGAGGAGGAGGGCGATGTTCGCGCCGAAGACTCCGCGGTACCGGTGGGCCTCGTCCACGACCACGACCCGGAGGCCGGCCAGGAACCGGTGCCACTTCGCGTGCCAGGGCAGCACCTGGTGGAGCTCGTACGGGTTCGAGAGCACGATCCGCGAGCGCTGCCGGATCCCCGGTCGGCGCGACGCCGGCGTGTCGCCGTCGTACACCGCGGGGCCGATGGAGAGGCCGGTGGTGGCCTCGGCGGTCTGGAGAACCCGGAGCTGGTCGTTCGCAAGCGCCTTGGTGGGATAGAGGTAGAGCGCGGTCGCTTCTCTGTCGAGGACGAGCGCCTCGAGTACGGGGAGGGTGAAGGCCAGCGTCTTGCCCGACGCCGTGGGCGTGGTCATCACGATGTCTTGGCCCTCGCGGACCGCGTCGAGCGCACGCACCTGGTGGGTGTAAAGCCGGATCCCCTCCCGGGTCAGCCAGTCCGCGAGCTGATCGGGTAGCGGTCGAGACGGGACCGCGTACTCCGCCGGCCGCGCAGGTATGCGTTCGACGTGCGCGATGCAGGTGGCCGGCGCAGCTCGCCCGATCGCCGCAGCGGCGCCCTCAGGCGGCATGGCAGACCTCGCGGAGCCGGGTGACGAGCCTGACCATGGAGACGAGGTCCTCCCGGTTGTGGGCGAGGATCGGCACCAGCGGGCCAGGGTTGCCCGTCCGGTGATAAGCGGTATAGAATTCGGGGACCATCGCCGACGGCAGGTCGTCGGTCCGCTCGCGGCCGAGCACACCGGCCTCGACGGTGCAGAGCCGGCAGTCGGGGAGCCGGTCTCGCCAGAGCCGACGGGCGATCGGCAGGAGGTCGAGGTGGTGGGCCGGGACTGCGTGGTCGAGGCCGTAGTACGCAGCGCGCTCGGCGATATATGGGACATCGAAGGAGCGACCGTTGAAGCTGACCAGAAGTTTGGCTTCACCGAGCGCGGCGAGCGCTGCCGCGAGCGCACCTCGCTCGTGGGCGGGATCGCGGACTAAATGCTGCTCGACCTCGACCCGGCCGTTCCTGAGCCGGGCGAGGCCGAAGAGGATCACCGGGCGCGAGAAGAGCCCGAGGGTCTCGAGGTCGAAGTAGACGTGCTCGGTCTCGTCGTGAAGCTCGGCCGCGAGAAAGAAGTCCGGGTGGGAACGCCCGCGCCGGTCGGCGCAGAATTGCGCTATCCGGGATGGGTCGCCGGAATCGAGCGCTTCGAGCGCCCACTGCGCGGCCGGGGCGAGGCGGCGGTGCCAGACGAGGTCGTCGATCGCGGCGTAACCCCGCCGGGCCAGGCGCGACTCCAGGGCCGGGCCGACCCCATGGACGAGGCGGAGGTCGCGGCGCAGGAGCCGGAGGGCCGCCTCCGGGCGCGACGCCGTGCCCGTCACCGGTTCGAACGAGGAAACAACCCAGGACTCCCCGAGCGGCCCGTCCATCCACGCGCCTCGAACAGCTTCATCGATCGGGACGCCGTCGTACGCATCGAGCAGGTCGGTGAGGAGAGTCCGGGCCCGGCCGTACTCGCTCGAGAAGACGTGGCGATCGACGAAGCTCGCCCGGAAGAGGTTGTCGTTCCTGACAACCGTGTACTCCTTGTTCCCGTCGATCGTCTCCCTGAGCCGCGCCGCGACTCCTCCGAGCGATATGCCCACCATCAATTCTGATGAGTGTCTGCGACCGGGCGCTATTCAATCTTCAGATCGCGGTGTGAAAGTGAACGGGGCCCCCTGTACTCCTCCGTGAACCGCACTTTTTTGTTTCGCCCCGACAACGCATTCTGCGATGTTGTCACCCCTTGCAACCCTGCTCGACGAGCGCGGTCCGATCCACTCTGTCGGCGTGGTCGGGATGGGCTACGTCGGGATCCCGGCGGCCGTCCTCTTCGCCCACGCATCGGGGATCGAACGCGTGCTCGGCTTTCAGCGCGACTCGCCGTCGTCGGGGTACAAGATCGAGATGCTGAACCGGGGTGAGAGTCCGCTCAAGGGAGAGGAGCCCGATCTCGAGCCCCTGCTGGCCGGGGCCGTCGAGAGAGGACGCTTCGCCTGCACTCCTGACTTCTCGCGGGTCGCCGAATGCGATGCGGTCACGCTCGCAATCCAGACCCCGTTCGCGGACCCGAAGGACCTGCTTCCCGATTTCGGCCCGCTCTTCGACGGCGTCCGCCGAGTCGGAGAGCATCTGGTCCCGGGCACCCTCGTGGTCCTCGAGTCCACGATAACGCCGGGTACGACGGTCGGCCCTGCGCGGGAGCTGCTGGAGGAGGCCTCGGGGCTCCGCGCGGGGACCGACTTCGCCCTCGCCCACGCCCCTGAGCGAGTGATGGTGGGCCGGCTCATCCGAAACATCCGCGAACACGATCGAATCGTCGGCGGGATCGATGCCCCCTCGACGGCTCGGGCCGTCGAGCTCTACGAGCATGTGCTGACCACTGGCAGGATCATCCCGATGACCGCGACCGCGGCCGAGGCGACCAAGACCGCCGAGAACACCTTCCGAGACCTCCAGATTGCCGCCGTCAACCAGCTCGCCCTCTACTGCGA
>DUGU01000011.1:217-23796 GCA_013331215.1 Methanoregulaceae archaeon | reverse complement strand
GGGATCATGGCCCTGGTTCTCCTTTGTGCAAATTCTGGTTGGACCCAGGGCCTCTTGCACTTTTACAGAACTTTCGCTACACTACCTCCTGGAATCTCGATTGGGATTGATATTTTATATAATTGAATATACGTTAATTGTCATTTTCGCATCTGCGCCGCTCTTCTACGGATGGTTCACCAAGAGACCCTGGGAATCGGCGTTATTCGGCGTTTTCCTCACCATCTTTCTCTATATTCCCGGTTTTCTTGAGGTACTTCATCTCCTCGGGTTACAAAAAATCCTTGATTCTATCGTGTACGGCGGGGCCTCTGCACTTTTCGGAGGCGGAGCGGGATACATGGCAGCTCGTGGAGGTCTCCGTCATTACATCGGCGCCGTAACATTCGTCCTCTTGTGGGCGATCATTCTTCTCAGTGGGATTAATTGAAAGGTGATTACTAGTTACTGCCACCCGAGGGTATTCACTGAGCGTTTCAATCAGTTGATCAAAGAGATTTACGTCCCGGCACTATATCCGAATCCTGGTTCTTTGAAGAAGAATAGACCTTAACTGGATCGACCCCATGACTTTGGCGCACCGTTTGCCGTGATCGCTCCGTTTGTGCCGTAAGCCATAGGAGACCAGGCCATTATAACTCTGAAATCGATCCGTGTACACCTGGCTGCCGCGATTCACTTTCTTGATGGCGAGTTCGAGTTTTATCTCTCCTTTCACGTTCCGGACGATCTCAACCCTGGCCGCGGCACCGCTATCTCGTTTCCCTTTCAGTGCCCGCCGAAATACGATTCATCAAGTTCGTTCTCTCCTTTCGGGGAGGTTGAATCCTCGGCAATACAAAGGAACGCCGTTCGAAAAAGCTGATGAAGACAATATCCGTGGTGTATGCCAGACCGAGCTGATTGACGGTTTCCCGGGCCGTCAGATCCAATCATTCGAACAATGTGCTCGGCGGGGAACAGCGTTGTAGACGGGGCGTTCGAGTATTCGAAGAAGCTCCCTTTGCGAATACCCCCCCTCCGACAATCATTGCACTAAAAAAAAGGTGACGTCGGACCCGCCGGAGAGACGCCTTTGATCTCATCGTTCAATGCTTTTCACAAAAAAGATATCCCCCTGACCTTCATTGTAGGAATGGTTTAAGGAATCAAAGCGAAGTAATTCTTATCAAGATCGAAGCCCGTTCATGCGTGCCGGATACTTACAGATTTAAATGATCGTCAAGGTGGTGTCGTGCTTTCCCTCGCTAATCCGAGTCCCCGACAGTTGTCGGCAATCTGGAAATTATTGCTCCTTACCGTGATGATCCTTGTTATCGTCGCCCTCTACGCGATATTCGCCGGTGTCTACGACTATCGAATCCAATGGCTGATCCTGGCGCTGATATTCGGTTGCGCGGCCTTCTGGTATTTGAGTGAGTCCCGGAGAACCCCCGGAGAGCAGACACGTAAGAAACGACAGACGATCACGTTCATCACGGGTCTTGCGTTCAACGTTTCGATCCTTTAGCTCTCCCGCCTGATCGCTGATTATGAGGTGCATGCAAAGAGTGGCTACTCTCAGGTGGTCTTTCTTATCGGGGTGATGTTGGGGTTGATGGCGGCATTGATTTTTACCAGGATCGATGCCCGGCTCGCGAATATCGGACAACCGTAAAAGATCGTGGAGACGTCGGTCTACTCACGGTAAAACCACGCTGTTCGCAGTCGCTTGATACACAACTGCTCTGGCAGTCCGCTCTTTCTCAGATATAATGCTAGATGCAGAAGCGGATTGTTCATCAGTATTCTGTTCGAATCGATGAAAATCAGGGAGTACAGCTGTAACTCCCGTATAAGCAATTCTTTCTTCGTCTGTTAGATTTGTCCAATATTCCGGTGAGCTTTTCTCCAGACACTGGGCGGCAGTCACTTCCTTTCCTTCCATGGTATACGCCCATTCCATGAACTGATCGGAACTGTGGCTCGGCAAAGGATCTCCTTTTTCGACACTTACGAGCGGTACAATTGCCATTCCTGCAAATAACAAGAGTAGAAAGAGACCGAATTTCAATGTTCTCATGATTCTCTCCTCCCGTGAATGCTCTTCGCATCCACAGACGCACTTGCACGTCCGGTTAAAAATGTCATATGTGAAAAACCTTGAATGGAATATTTGATGGTTAGACGTCAGATGGCCGTCAAAGGGCGTGTCCCTCCACGATGCATCGATATTAACGGCCGACGCTGGCATGTTCTATTGACCAATTCTATCGCTAGAAAAACTGCTTTCGTTGAAGTATGCTACACCGTTGTTCGAGTTGTTGACAAGTAAACGGTCGTAGTATTGCTCCACAAATGGGTGGTACCGAATTTAACGTCAGGGCTGCCTGTGAGACTTGGAAGATTTCGATACTCTTTCGGTCTTCGATAGTCGGAGATTCTTGAGCTTTCGTCATTCAACGTTTTTCACAGAAGTGCTATTTGAGAGAAAGAGAATGCGATATCCGGCAGCATTCACCCGTGTTTGATGACCCGATGGGCTCTGTCCCGTCCGAAGACATGGTATCACTGTATCTTCATTGCTCAGATGATTTCGGTCATGCCTTCGGGAGAAGCGTGCACAACAAAGGAGGTAGAAACCATGAGTCGAGGAATTGATATGCGGATGCTCTCCTTACTCACCGCATTCATGCTGGTAAGTGTGGCGTTCATTCCTGTGGTAAGCGCCCAGAGTGAGATGAAAACCGCTGAGGACGCGCTGAAAAAGGTCAAGATAGAGATTGTGACTGACACAGAAGATCTGAAAGAGGGTTACTCAACTGTCCCGCTTGAAGATGGCACGGAGCAGAAGTACTTCGTCAGGCAATGGAAGACAGAGGTGGATGGAAAACAGGTCTGGAAGTTTAACGTATTTGAATCCAGCCCGGAGGGAGTCATCGCACGCGATGCAGTCTTCTTTAGAGATTCTTACTACTGGTGGGATTCGGGCGGCATCCACATGCACTTCGGGCCGATAGATATGGATGGTCTCTCCAGTCTGAGTTCTGAGGTCATAGGCTCATTTGGTGGATGGTTGGCTTATGTTACAGGGTTGAGCGGAGGTGTCGCTTTGATTCTTGCCGGTGTGATTGGGGTCGCGATGATAATTACGCACTGGTATTATCGGAATGCCGATGGCAGTATGGATGTATATATAAGTAATACAACACTCTCTCTCATACCGGTATACACCTTGTTGCCCGGATCCCAACCGATTGTTGTACGGTTAGGAACACATGATGTAATTCTCGTGCTCTAATTTTTTATCATTGTTAGAGTGGATGTTGATGAATCGAANNATAAGAACCTTAATTACTGTAGGCTGGATGTTAACTTTCATATTTCTCTCCATTCTCATGGGCCGGTATGAGAGTCAGGCTCCGCGTGGGTTCTCCCAGCTGACTTTTCTTCTGGGGGGGATATTTGGAATCATCGCCGCGATGGTTCTCAATAAGGTCGATGCTAGGTTCGCTGATACTGAGGAACCGGAGAAGGTGACGGAGTGATCATTCTACAGTCACGCTTCGAAGGATGTACCTCCAATCCGCGAAACCTCCAGAATGGGCAAAGATTTGTGTACACCGAATTCGGGGATGAAAATGATACGGTGGACATTCCTGCTCGTCCTAATTTTAGCCCTGCTCGGTTGCGGCTGCATCTCCCTGATCCTTCCGGAAACAAACAGCTCGTCTTTTGCGGATATGGTGAGAGGGTATCAGGACTATTATGATTCTATCGTGATCGACGACCCGCTCAATCCGACTGCGTGGTGCATGCGGGGAAATTACTATAACGACGCATTCGGCCAGTTCGACACAGCATTGCAGAGTTACAATCGATCGCTTGACCTGGATCCGGAATATGCGTACGGCTGGTTTTCGAAGGGAGTCGCGCTCCAGAATCTGCAACAGGTCGACGAAGCGAGAGCCTGTTTCGAAAAAGCGGTACAGTACGATCCCTCTCTCGCGGGGACGATCTCTCGAATTCGACAATAACCGGGAGTACTTCATCTGGAGCGACGATTGTGCCGAGCGACTTCCTTACCGATGCTCGGGAAACGGACACGTCTCGCCGAACACATTCCGTTCAATCGAATACGAGGTGCGTGACCGGCATAACCTCATGAGCCCGCCCGCCTAACCAGTATGCCGGGGACCGCAGGATGAACGCGAGAAAGGAGTTTGTGGTCGGCGTCTCCGGGGCGAGCGGCGCGCCGTACGCCCGCCGGCTGCTCGAGGTGCTGGCGGACGGGGCCGACGTCCACCTGATCGTCACGGACCAGGCGCGGGGGATCGCCGCCCGCGAGGGAGTGACCTACGACGACCTCGACGTGACCCGGCACCGGAACGACGACCTCGCCGCGGCGATCGCGTCGGGCTCGCACCGGATCGACGGTATGGCGATCGTGCCCTGCAGCACCAAGACCCTCGCGTCTGTCGCCACCGGGCTCTCGGCCTCGCTCCTGGCCAGGGCCGCGGACGTGACCCTGAAGGAGCGGCGTCCGCTGGTCCTGCTCGTGCGCGAGATGCCGCTATCGCGGATCCATCTCAAGAACCTGCTTGCCGCCGACGAGGCGGGGGCGACCGTGATGGTCGCGAGCCCGGGCTTCTACGGCCGGCCCGTGACGATCGACGACCTCGTGGACATGGTCGTGGGCCGGGTGCTCGACCACCTCGGGGTCGACCACGCACTCGGACCGAGATGGGAGGGATACGATGACTGATGCAAACCTGCGCGACTACCTCGGAAGGCTCGTCGAGGACAGAGCGGCGATCGTGGTCGATGAACCGGTCTCGCCCGAGTACGACGCGCCCAAGCGTTCGGCCGCCACCAACCGGCCGCTCTTCTTCAACGATCTCGGCAACGGCTGGCGCGGAGTCATGAACCTGGTCTCGGACCGGACCACGATCGCCCGCGCCCTCGACCTTCCGCCGGACCGGGTCCTGCCGACCCTTGCGGCCGCGCGGTTCGACGGCGAGGTCGCGATCGACGGTCGCGTGACGACGGCTCCCGCCGACCTCGGGGCGATCCCGATCATGAAGCACTACCCGAGGGATGCCGGGCCGTATATCACGGCAGGAATCGTCTTCNNCGGCGTCCAGAACGCCTCCGTCCACCGGATGCTCGTGGATGGCTCCGACCGTTTGGTAGCCAGGCTTGTTGAGGGTCGGCACACGTACAACCTCCGCCGCACGGCCCTCGCGAATGGGGAGGCGCTACCGGTCGCGATCGCGATCGGCGTCCACCCGGCCGTGATGCTCGCGGCCAGCACGCGCGTGCCCGAGGGCAAGGAGCTCGCGTATGCGGCCGAGCTCCTCGGGGGTGAACTTCCCGTGCGCGAATGCGGAAACGGCGTCCTCGTGCCCGACGCCGAGGTGGTGCTCGAAGGGTCCATCGGGCCCGCAACCGCGGACGAAGGGCCGTTCGTAGATATTACCGGGACCTACGACCCGGTCAGGGTCCAGCCAGTTATCGAGCTCGTGGGCATGTCGATCAAACAGGACCCGATCTACCACGGCATCCTCCCTGGCGGGGCCGAGCACAAGGCCCTGATGGGAGCTCCGTACGAGCCGATCATCTACCGCGCGGTGGCCGGCGTCACGACGGTGAGGAACGTGGTCCTGACCCCTGGCGGATGCGGCTACCTCCACGCCGTGGTGCAGGTGAAGAAGGCGACGAACGGCGATGGCAAGAACGCCTGCATGGCCGCCTTTGCGGCGCATACCTCGCTCAAGCACGTGGTCATCGTGGACGAAGACATCGACCCCTGCGATATGGGGGAGGTCGAGTACGCCATCGCGACACGCGTTCGCGGTGATACGGACCTGCTCGTGGTCGCGGGGGCCCGGGGGTCGTCCCTGGACCCCTCACGGATCGGGGACGGCATGAACGTGAAGGTCGGCGTCGACGCGACCATGGAGCTGGGCCGGGAAAACGAGTTCGTCCGTGCGGGGTGGGACGATGCAGCTTGATCGGGACGACGAACGCGTCCTCGCGGGCGAGTTCGGCGAAACCCGGCAGCGGCTCATGGAGCTGCTGGTCGGGCTCGGCACGGTCTACGGGGCCGAGCGGCTCGTGCCGATCGCGTCGGCCCAGGTCTCGGGGGCCTCGTACAAGACGATTGGGGACTGGGGACTCGAGTGGCTCTCCTCCCTCGACGCGCGGGCGGTCGTGCCGGCCGTGCTGAACCCGGTCGGAATGGACCTGGAGCGCTGGCATGAGATGGGGATCGATCCGGCCTTCGCGAAGAAGCAGGAGCAGGTGGTCGAGGTATACCGCAGCCTCGGGATCCGGCTCGAATGCACCTGCACCCCGTACTACCTCTCGATGACCCACTACGGCGACCACCTCGCCTGGTCCGAGTCATCGGCCGTCTGCTACGCCAACTCCGCGATCGGGGCGCGCACGAACCGCGAGGGGGGACCGACCGCACTCGCTGCGGCGCTCGTGGGCAAGACCCCGTTCTACGGGCTGCACCTGGTGGAGAACCGCCGGCCGACCGTCGTGGTCGAGGTCGAGGGCGCGCCTTCCGCGCCAGATGGCGGGTGGTACGGGGCGCTCGGCGTCCTGGCAGGACGCGAGGTCGGAGCGGGGCGCCCGTTCTTCCGGGGGATCAGGCCGACCCGTGACGGGCTCAAGAGCCTCGGGGCGGCCATGGCCGCAACGGGCGCGGTCGCGCTCTTCCACGTCGACCGGATCACGCCGGAGGCCCGGGTCTTCCCGTTCGAGACCGCAGGGCTTGAGACGATCACGTTCGGGGCGGGCGAGGTCGAGGCGGTCTGGTCCGACCTCCCGGTGGAGGCGGTTGCTATCGGATGTCCCCACTGCTCCGAGGAGGAGCTTGCCCGGGTCGCCGAGCTGCTCGCCGGGAAGCGGACCACGAAGCCGCTCTACGTCTTCGCGGCCCGACGTCTGATCGCCGCGCACCCGGCGGAGGTTGCCGCGATCGAGAGGAGCGGCGCCAGGGTCTACGCCGACACCTGCATGGTCGTCTCGCCCGCGCTCGAGCGCTACGGGGCCGTGATGACGAACAGCGGCAAGGCCTCCGCGTACATGCCGAGCATGTGTGGGGCTGCGGCGCGCCTCGCCACCCTCGAAGACTGCGTGGCTGTGGCCACGAGCTGATCTTTTCTGGTCCGGGGTTGATTCCCCGTACGCCATGGGCTGGCTCGACTTCATCCTCGCGCGCGTCGAACCTGCACGGCTCGTGGCGCGGTTGAAGGAACATCGGGATATAGCGGCGCTCGAGCGTCTCCTCGAGCGGGGCGATCCATCCGTGCGCCATCTTGCGGCAGTGGCGCTTGGCGATCTCGGCGACCCGGCCGCGCTGGACGCGCTCCTCGCCGCGCTTGCCGGGCCGGACGAGGAGGGCGTTCGGTGGCGCGCTGCCGAGGGGCTCGCACGCCTCGGAGGACCGGCCGTGGCCGGCCTTGCCACGCTTGCCGAGGACGGCGACCCGGATGTCCGCTGGAAGGCGATCGTGGCGCTCGGTGACATCGGTGATCCGCGCGCCGGCCCCGCTCTGCGCGCCCGGCTCGCTGACTCGGATCGGTTCGTGCGAGGGAGGGCCGTCTCGGCCCTCGCCCGGCTCGGCGCACCATGCCTTCCTCTCATGTTCGACGCGCTCGCCGACCCTGATCCCCGTGTTCGACAGAGTGCGGCCGAGGTGCTCGGGCTGCTCGGCGATCCGGCGGGGGTGGACGGGCTGCTCCAGGCCCTGCGGGACCCGACCGAGTCGGTTCGCCGGGCGGCCGCAGTCGCCCTCCTCCGCATAAACCCGGCGGATTGAATCGGCGGGATCCGCTGCTGCTCCGGGCGTCGGCGGGGATCTGTTTATCTGGAATGCTGTGTATTGTCGAGCATCGGCCGGGAGAGGAGGTGGATGACACCGTGCTTGAGATGCCGCGAACATCGGACTGCCCCTCCATCGGCAAGAGAATCGAGGTGATCCTGATGGTCGAACAACAGAACGAGATCTTGGAATGGATAGGGCAGCTGCACGCGGGTGACATGGACCAGCAGCGTGAGGCATCGCGCCAACTCGGCGGCGCGGGTGCGAGTGCGATCCCCCCCTTGATCGAGGCACTCGCGACGTCCGCGAACAACGACCAGCGGTGGTACCTTGCGGTCGCACTGGCGCGCATCGGCCGGCCAGCCATGGACCCGCTGATTGCCGCACTTCGGGAGAGGCGGGACCCGGAATTCCGGCGCTACGCGGCGGCGGCGCTTGCCGAGCTTGGTGAGGATGCGGTCGATCCGCTCGTCGGGCTCCTCGAGGTCGAGAGCGACACCGAGCTCAGGGGCTTCGCGGCGCAGGCGCTCACCCGCATCGGCGAGCCGGCGATCGGTCGCCTGCGCGAGGCTGTCGAGGCCGGCGGCACGCTCGGGGCCGTAGCCGGGCTCGTACTCTGGCAGATGGAGGGGCCGGGCATCCAGGCCCTCGTCGGCACCTGCTGCCCCGAGAATGAGGCCCCTCCCGGCGGAGGGGGGTCGGGCAGCGCAGGCCCTCCTGCCTGACAGCTTTTTACAGGATCTGCCGGGAGCCCGGCTGATCGCCCAGGAGCTGGATCGTCTCCCGATTCAGGACCAGCTCAAGGTCCGGGACCACGACGTGAATCGGCAGGAGGCCCTCCAGATCCTGAACCTGCATGCGATAGACCTTCGACGAGAGGAACGTCGCCCGGATATCGGCGAAGTCCTGCGCGAACCGATCCAGCACGCCGGGCACCGGCTTGGACAGCTGGTTCCGATAGGCCTCGAGTGGCGCGAGCACATGCCGGGTGAGGATCTCGATCTTCCGTTGCCGGAGCTGACGGACCAGTCTGCTGCTCGCGGCCCCCTGGGCATACCGGACCAGCACAATCTGGCTCGCGAGGACGAAGAGGACCGGGATGAAGCCGAGCCCGGTCACGGTCGCCTCCGATTTCCAGATGACGCCGAGCGTGAATCCTGGCAGGAGCATGGCCGCGATCAACACGATCGCGACGACCCCCGCAGCGAGCCCGATCGGGAGCATGATCTTCCAGAGCGGCTGGACCCGGCGGTGCATTTTTGCGGAGACCGTGTTCTGGAGACCGATCACGGAGTCGAGAAACCCCCCCGTGTAAGGCTTGAGGACCGCGATGGCGAGGTAAAAGATCAGGATTGCGGCAGACTGGAAGATGATCAGCCATCCGATCAGGCCTTCACCCCGGAGCAGGGCAAAGAGGATGTTCAGGCTGTAGATGGCGATGAACGCCGGCGCAAGGGGCAGGCTGTTGATGAAGAAGGAGTTCCAGAAGATCTTCGCGATCGTCCACCGGTACTCGGCAAGGCCGGTTCCGCCGAAGCGCTCCGACAGCGAGCCCGAGGGATGTTCGGTCCCGTCGCCGGTGGATTTACCTGAGGACGGAACCAGGAACAGGAACGGATAGACCACGTACAGGAAGAAACTTGCTGTGATCCAGTAGAGGGAATAGTCGGGCAGCACGAGCCAGAGCAGCAGGTTCGCGAGGACCAGATCCGCGACGAGCAGGCGTGAGAGGAACCTGGGCACGTCCGAGCGACCGAGTTCGGCCGTGTCGTGAGCGAGCTCGGCATGGACACTGCCGATCAGCCGATCAAGGTGGTCCTGCACTTCGCCGTACGTCGCCTCGGTCATACCTTACTCCGGCCGATCTGCCAATGGCGACCTCAAGGTAAAAAAGAATGCGTGTGGGGCCAGGTCATCCGAGCTCGTCCCAGCGGGAGCGCCGCTGGAAGATGACGACACCGATCGCGATCACGGCGATAACGGCGATCACGATGACGTACGGCATGATTCCCCCTCCGCCGGCGTTTGCAGCCGCCGACGAGTTCGCGGACGTGTTCGATGCGCCAGCGTACTGGGTCCGGAGATCGACCGAGTCGTTGTAGGCCTCAAGCGCCTTGGTTGCGGACTCGTTCGCCCGAATACGGGCCTGGTTGATGTTACCCGCCTCCTGGCTGTCGCGCGCGCTCGTCAGCAACTGGTCTGCAGTCTCGCGCTTGACCGTGATCGCAGCGACGCGCGGATCGCTGGCGAGCTCCTTGTTCGCTTTGAAGAAGGTGAGCATCTCGTCGACGTTCTTGATCTGTGACGCGGCCCTGTCGATCACCGCCTGCGCGCTGGCCTGGTCGAGGCTCTTTGTGGACTCGTCGATCAGGGTGATTGCCTTCTGGATCGTGCTGCTCCTGACCGAGATGTTGCCCGACTCCGCGCTCTTCAGAAGCTGGTCGGCCTCGGCGTACTTCCTCTCGGCCTCGGTCGTGTTCGCGCCCTGCGCGGTCCGCTGATCGATCGTTGTGCGGAGCTGTCCGAGCGAAGACCGGGCCTGGTCGAGACTGCGGGTGACATCCGCGGGGTTCACGATCTTCCGGACGATGGTATACTCTTCGTCGTCACGAATCTTGCTCGACGAGTCGAGCTGCTGGAATCGGCATACGGTGATGTTCTGGGTCGTACTGACGTTGGGGACCGTGCCGTCGAGCGTGACCCGGAGCTTGACCGAGTTCTCTTTCGGGTACTCGAGCTCGAAGCCGCTGATCTTGAAGAACTTGCCGAACCCCTCGGGTTTCGGGTTCTCGTTGCCGCCGATCACGACGGCCCACTGCCACCGCGGGTTGTCGAGCTCGGAGTAGAGCGAGAAGATGTCGCTGTTCGGAAAGGTGGTTCCGGATGTCGCGGGGAAGTCGACGACTGCACTGACCGTGACCGGAACGCCGGCCTGGAGGTCTCCGTCGGGGGACACCTCTGCGGTCTCTACCTTGAAGGCGCTCCCGGCGGCCACGAGGCCGCAGGCGAGCACCAGGACGATTGCGATGCGAATGAACGTGTTCATGGTGTTTTCTCCGTCTCTTTCTCGAACAGAGGTTCGATGCCGTCTTCGAACATGGTCCGTCCGTCGGTCTTCTGCCTGGCGAGCTCCTCTTTCGTTTCCTTCGCCATCTCGAGCAGGTCTCGGATACGCGGGGCGTCGCCGACCGAGGCGAGCACCACCACCGCGGCGATGTAGTTCGACCGGATCGGGTAGTCGCCGGACCGGATCTCCTCGGCATCGAGCTGCTCCTCGATCCAGGCCCGGGCCTTCTCGACGCCTTTCCGATCCATCTCCTCCGGCGGTCCTACCAGCAGGATCAGGGCGCGGTTCGCGGAACGGTAGTTGCAGGGAAGCGTGAGCCGGCCGAGCACGGCCGACCGGACGAGCGAGACGATCTTGGCCGAGCGGTCGTCGCCGAGGAGCTGCTGTCCGGCGGGCTCCTTCGGGCGGAAGCCGCGAAGGAGGCCGCTCAACGGCCCCTGCTTCTGCTTGAGCCGCGGACTGATCGCCTCGGTCTTGGCGAACCCGACGGTCGTGATCCCCCCACCGCGGAGCGTGTTGATGATCTCGGACGAGTCGACGACCATCTCGCCGACTCCTCCCTGCCCGACCTCGCCGGCCCGGAAGAGAACCCCGAAGCGGCGGACGATCTCATCGTTGATCCGGTCGTACGCGGTCTTGATCGACTCGCCCTCCTTTCGCCACGCCGCGTTGTCGAAGATGAACGTGTTGTCGGCGATGTTGACGAGCGTCGTGAGCGAGCGCGCGGCGTTGTAGGAATAGAGCCGGCCTTCGTCGGGAGAGGGGATGATCCCGATGGTGTAGACCGGTTCCTGATACAGGTTCTTGAGGGCCTGCGCAAGGACGGGCGTTCCCCCTGAACCGGTGCCTCCGCCGAGGCCTGCGACGATCACGAATGCGTCGATGTCGTGGGTCCCGATGGACTCGATCGCGGTCACGATCGGATCGATCTCGTCGCGCGTGATCTTTGCGCCGAGCGCGTTCTCGGTACCGACGCCGTGGCCCTTGACCACCGTCTGGCCGATCAGTACGCGGTCCTTCATCGGGATCTGCTTGAGGCCGAGCAGGTCCGTTCTGGCCGTGTTCACGGCGATCGCTCGGAACAGGTTCGTCTTGTCCTGCTCCATGAACATGTCGACGACCTTTCCTCCGGCCTGGCCGAAACCGATGAAGAAGACCCTCATCCCCTGACTCCCTCCGACGGATCCATGTGACGTACTATGAGCAGCGCACCTTTATGAGGTTTTATTTGCCCTCACAAACGTTCTTATCCCTTTTGCATTATACCTTCTATCACGTCATGAAGTGCTGCATCGTCGGAGGAGGCCTCACGGGGCTCGTAGCGGCCCTTTCTCTCTCCGCCGATCACGAGGTCGTGCTGTACGAACGCAGGCCCGTGCTCGGCGGGTGCCTCTCCTCGATCGACCGCGGCACCTACACCATCGAAGCCTTCTACCATCACTGCTTCGAGGGCGACGCCCATCTCTTCGCCCTTCTCGACCGCCTCGATCTCCGGGACGAACTCGAGTGGCTCACGGGGACAACCGGGTACCACGTGAACGGCAGATCCTATCCTCTCTCGACCCTCCCCGAGATTGTCGCCTATCCCCATATGTCCGTGCTCGACAAAGCCCGCCTCGGCTGGCTGATGCTTCGGGCGGCAAAACTCGACCGGACCGCCCTCGACGACGTGACCGCGCAGTCGTTCATCCTCGATCACCAGGGTCGTTCGGTCTACACCTCGTTCTTCGAACCCCTGCTCCGGTCCAAGTTCGGGCCGATGCAGGACCGGGTCTCGGCCGCATGGCTCCTCTCGCGGATCGCGATCCGCTCGAACCGATCATCCGGGGGAGAGAAACTCGGGTACCTGCGCCGCGGCTATGCTTCCCTAGTCGAGGGGCTGCGCGCGGCGATCGAAGCACAGGGCTGTACTGTAGCGACAGAGGCCCCGATCGAGGCCATGCAACGCGACGGCTCTTCGTGGAGTGTCCGTGGCGAACGGTTCGACACGGTCATCTCGACGATACCGCCACAGCTCCTGGGAGCCATGACCGGGGTTCCGCTGACCCCGATCCCGTATCAGGGTGCGGCCTGTATGACCCTCGCGCTCGACCGCGAGGTCACGAACGGCATCTACTGGCTGAACATGAAGGACGACGCCCCGTACGGTGCCGTGGTCGCGCACACGAACTTCGTGCCGGTCGAGCGGTACGGCGAGCACCTGATCTACCTTGCGTCGTACTTCTCCGGCGACCTCCCCGCCGGACACGGCAATCGCATGCTCTCGGACTTCTGCGATCGCTTCGGCGTGGCTCGGGACGAGGTCCGCTGGCATCACCTCGAGGTCGATCCGTTCGCCGGCCCGGTTTACGAGACCGGGTACCGGCGGCTGATCCCGGAGTATGCCCAGGACGGCCTCTTCATCGCCGGCATGTTCTCACGGCCGAATTACCCCGAGCGGTCCATGGAGGGATCGATCGTCGCGGGGGAGGAGGTCGCGGCCGCCGCGAGGAGCACCGCTCGCCATGGGTGAGACCGAACTGACCGCTGTGCTCCCGGTCTACAACGACCGTGCAGCACTCGAACGGGCGATCCCGGTCTCGCTCGAGGTTCTCGAGACCTGCGCGGACCGGTTCGAACTCGTGATCGCCGAGGACGGCTCGACTGACGGTTCGGCCGAGTTCGTCCGCGACTGGGGCGCCCGCGACCCGCGCGTCCGCCTCTTCCATTCGGACGAACGGCTCGGACGGGGACGGGCGTTGAACCGGGCTTTCCGCGCGTCCGATGCGGCAATTGTCTGTTACTACGACGTCGACCTCGCGACCGATATGCGCCACCTGAAGCCCCTAGTCTCCGCGATCCGCGATGGAGCTGCGATCGCCACCGGCTCGCGCCTCCTGCCCGCGTCGGAGATCGTCCGCTCGGGTGGGCGCGAGTTTGCGAGCCGCGGGTACAACATGCTTGTTCGGGGCGTACTCGGCTCCCGGTTGTACGACCACCAGTGCGGATTCAAGGCGTTCGATCGGGCGCGCCTGCTGCCGATCCTCGACCGGGTCCGGGCTCCCCACTGGTTCTGGGACACGGAGGTGCTTGTGCGGGGACAGCATGCCGGGTATCCGGTCGTCGAACTGCCTGTCAGATGGACGGAAGGGCCGGGCACCACGGTCCGCTCGAAGGATGTTTTCGAGATGGGGAGCGCAGTCTTCCGTCTCTGGTGGCAGCTGCATGTGGCGAAGGATTAGCGCGCTGGTGATCCCGACCGTGGTCGCGGTCGCGATCATCGCGTACATGCTCGTACCGATCTGGTCGGACCTCCTCGCGGCGCTCGAGACCGCCATTCCGGCCTACTTCGTGGCGGCTGTCGCGGTCTGCGTCGTGGCTTGGGCGCTGCGCGGCTGGCGGTACAAGTTAATCCTGAACGGGCTCGACATCCGTCCGACGCTCGGGTTTGCAATGGCCTGCATCTTCGTCTCGCAGACCGCGAACCTGGTGATCCCCGCCCGCCTCGGCGACATCGTCCGGGTCTTCCTCCTCAAGCACCAGTTCGAGACGACCTACTCGCAGGGGATCTCGTCGATCGCGGTCGAGCGGATCTTCGACATCGTGACCGTGGCACTGCTGGGGCTGATCTCCATGCCCTTCTTCCTGAACTTTCCCACCGAGTACTACGCCCTGATCGTGGTCCCGCTGATCGGGGGTGCGATCTTTTTTGTCGTGCTTCTGCTCGCCGGACGCATCAGGACTAAGAACCGGGTGGCGAGTATCATCCTGCAGATGCTCGACGAGATCCGGACGGTCTCGCTCTCGCTCCGCTCGATGGTCCTGCTCGGCGGGGTCTCGATCGTGATCTGGCTCGTGGACATCGCGGTCTGCATCTTCGTGGTCCTGATGTTCCGGGCACCGCTCGACATCCCGAGCGTGGCCCTGGCGATCGTGATCGGCAACCTGGTCAAGGCCGTTCCGATCACACCCGGCGGGCTGGGTACCTACGAGTTCACGGTCGCGGCCATCCTGCAGCGCGGCGGGATACCCCACGTGGCTGCAACGTTGATCGCGTTTATCGATCATCTGATCAAGAACATGGTCACGGTCATCGGCGGCGTGGTCTCGGTCTACGTTTTCGGGGACTGGATGTTCGATGTGCTCAAGCGGGTCTTCACCCGCAAGGTGGTCGAGGGAGAGAAGCTTGGCGATTGAATCGCAGGTTCTGGCAGTGCTTGCCTGGCTCGCCGTGCTCAAGCTCGTGCAACTCGCGCTCTGGCCTGCCCTCGCTCCGCTCTTCGGACGGTACGCCTACCCCGTCTCCTTCTCGGCCTCGGTGCTCGGCCTCTCGCTCATCGCGTGGTACCTCGGGACGATCGGTCTTCCCGTCCAGCTCGCCCTTGTCCCGTTCCTCATCCTGCTCGGCTGGTTCGCCTATCGTCGGGCCTATACACGTGCCGTCCTCATCGAGCACTGGCGCTGGGACGCGGTCTTTCTCGTCCTCTTTATCTTCATGCTCGAATGCCGGTACATCAACCCGGCGGCCTCGTTCGCCGAGAAGTTCATGGACGTCGGGTTCGTCGCCTCGATCATGCGAACGCCGGTCGTGCCGCCGTGGGACCCCTGGTTCGCCGGCGGCCACCTGAACACCTACTACTACTACGGATCCTGGATCATGGGCGTGCTCGGCCTCTCGACCGGCGTCCCGCCTCGCCTCGTCTTCAACCTCGGTCTTCCGACCGTGATCGCGCTGGCCGGCGTGAACTGCTACATGGTCGGCCATCTCCTGCTCGATCGGTTCCGCTGGCTGCCGGTTCTGCCGCTCATCCTGCCGAACCCGGCTTCAGTCGTGCTCGCGCTTCAGGGGAACTCGCTCTCGAAGGTCGCTTGGGACAGTACGCGCGTCATCACGGATACGATCAACGAGTACCCCCTTTTCTCGTTCACGTGGGGCGATCTCCATGCCCACGTGATCGGGATCTTCAACCAGACGTTCCTGATCGCGCTCCTGGTATTTTCCCTCAGTCGCTGGTCGCAGCTCTCGGACCGGGCTCGCCTCGCGCTGGTCGGACTTGTCGCGCTCTCGCTCGGGGCCATGCCAGGGATCAACTCCTGGGATGTCCTGCTGTACGGCCCGATCACGCTTCTGGTCGCAGCTCTCATCTGGCTCCGCCACCGGCATGACGCCGACGGCGGACGAATCACGCCGCTCCATCTGTTGATCGCCGGCCCCGTTCTCGCGATCGCGCTGTACGCGCCGTACTACCTCTCTTTCGCGAGCTCGGGTATCAAGGGAATCGGCCTCGTCACTGCGCCCTCGGATCCGGTTCAGTTCCTTCTCGTGCACGGTTTCTTCCTCGCGATCGCGTACCTGGCCTGCATCCCGGAGCTCCGGCGGCGGCCGTACCTGGCAGCCATTGCCCTGCCGTTCCTGCTGGGCGGGTACGCTGCCGCCGCGTTCGCGGCCATACCGCTCGCCTGCCTCGTCGCCCGGCTGGCCGCCCGCGACGGGAGGGGCCGCCCCGAAGACCTGCTCGTGGCGCTCGGCCTCGGGATCGCGATCTTCTGCGAGCTCGTCTACCTCAAGGACAACATGGGGGACCAGTACTTCCGGATGAACACCGTCTTCAAGTTCTACATCGCGGTGTGGCTCCTGCTCGGGATCGGGACCTTCGTGATGGCAGGTCGCTTCCTCAACCGGCCGGCGATCACTGAGATTGTGGCCCGGGCTCCGAAAGCGGCTCGCGTCGGGATCGTCATCGCGGTTCTCGCCCTCCTCCTCACCGCCCCGTTCCTCGCGGCCGGAAATTTCACTCACTCGACCTATACCCTCGACGGGTCGGCGTTCCTCGATCGCGAACATCCCGGCGATGCCGCGGCGATCCGGTTCCTGCAGGGGATCCCCGGTCACCATGTGATCGTCGAAGGCAAGGGAGACGACTACTCCTACGCAGCCAGGGTCTCGTCGTTCACCGGCATGCAGGCAATCATCGGCTGGACCTTCCACGAGTACATGTGGCGGAACGATTACGGTCCCGTCACGGAACGAACGGCGGATCTCCGCACCGCGTACGAGGATCCCACCCGGACCTTGGCGGTAATGGGGAAGTACGGAGCCGACCTGCTCTACGTCGGAGATCTCGAACGCGACGCTTATCACGTCTCTCTCCCAACAACTGACCTTGAGCTGCTGTACGACCAGGGTGGCGTTCAGATCTACCGGCGACCCGAGGCATAAGCGATGATCGAATACGGCGACCAGGTCCTGTACGTCGCGAGCTGGCTCGCGATCCTCAAACTGTTGCAGCTCTCGGTCTGGCCGGCGCTCCGGCCCCTCTTCGGTCGACTCGCGTATCCGGCCGCGTACACGGTCTCGCTCCTCCTTCTGTTGCTCGGTTCGTTCTACCTCGGGCTCGTCCACCTCCCGACATGGCTCGTCATCGCTCCGTTCCTGGTCATGCTCGGCGCCGGGCTGGCGAAAGGGAACTACGGCAGGGCCGAGTGGGAGGGCGTGGCGAAGTGGGACGCCGTCTTTCTCGTCTTCTTCCTCTTCGTGCTCGAGCTCCGATTCTTCAATCCGTACGTCTCGCACTACTCCGAGCAGTTCATGGACCTGGCCTGGGTCGCGGCGATCATGCGAAACCCGGTGGTGACCCCGCTCGATCCCTGGTTCGTCGGCGGCACGCTCGATGTCTACTACTACCTGGGCCACTGGCTCATGGCCCAGCTGGGGCTGCTCGCCGGGGTTCCCGCCAGGGTTGTCTTCAACCTGGTTCTTCCGACCGTGATGGCCGTATCGGCCGTCAACTGCTACCTGATCGGCCACCTCCTGCTCAAACGCTACCGCTGGCTCCCGATCGGTCTGCTCGTACTCGTCAACCCGACGGCCGTCGTCCAGCTCGCCTCGGGCACGGCCCTGATACCGGCCCTCGACCACTCCCGCCACGCGATCCAGAATGGCCTGACCGAGTACCCGCTCTTCTCCATGATCCTCGGGGATCCGCATGCGCTCGTGATGGGCATGATCAATCAGCTCTTCCTTATCGCGCTGCTGGCCTTCGCCTGGGTACGCTGGTCAGGGCTTTCGTCCCGTCAGCGGTGGATGCTGATGGCCCTCTCCGCCCTCTCGCTCGGCGCGATGCCCGGGATTAATTCCTGGGATGTCCTGGTCTACGCGCCGTTCGTGGTCGTGATGGGTCTCCTCCTCTGGTGGCGTGCGCGGAGCAACGGCGAAACCGGCGCGCGGCAGGCCCTGCTCTACTCGATTGTCGTCCCTGCCCTCGGGCTCGGTCTGTACCTCCCCTACCTGCTCGCGATCCAGCCCGGGTCGGTACATGGCGTCCTGCCGGTCATCTCCCCGTCGGAACCGATCTCGTTCCTGCTGACCTGGGGTTTCTTCTTCGCCGTGGTCGCGGTCGCGATCGCCCGGCAGCTGCCGCGGCAGCCGTTCCCGCTCCTGATCGCCGTTCCGTTCATCTACCTCGGGTATTACTCGGCGGGGATCGCAGCGGTCCTGCTCGTCTACTCGCTCCTCCGCGGACGCAGGACGGGCCGTTTCGAAGACCTGGCGGTCATCGTCGGGCTCGCACTGATCCTCTTCGTCGAGGTTCTCTATTTCCGAGAGATCTTCGACAACGAGTACTTCCGCACGAACACGATGCATAAACTCTACTACATCGCCTGGCTCATGCTCGGCATCGGTTGCACCGGGCTGATCGGGCGATGGCTTACCGGGCGGCAGCGGCCCCTTCTGGCCGCCCCCGCTGCCCGGGTAGGGGTGGCGGTTGTCACCATTGCAGCCCTCCTCGCGTTTCCGGTCGTCTTCCAGCCGGATGTCGGCCATGGCCTTCTGGGGATCGACTTCGGCGGAGGGGATCAGACCCTTGACGGGCTCGCCTATCTCGATTCCCTACATCCGGCCGATGCCGAGGCGATCCGGTTCCTGGAGGCCTACTCCGGCGCGGGCGGGATCGTCGAGGCTGCTGGCGATGATTACAGCTACGGCGCGCCGATCTCCTCATTCACCGGCATTCCGACGATTATCGGAAAGCGTTCGCACGAGCTCCAGTGGCGTACGAACAACGACGGCTGGTGGTGGAGCCGGATATCCGACGTCGAGCGGTGCTACGAGGAACCCGATCAGACGGTCGCGCTGATGCGGCAATACGGGTGCTTCCTCCTGTACGTCGGAGATCTCGAACGGCAGAAGTACACGGTGAACCTGCCGTCGAGCGGGCTCGATGCGATCTACAATCGGGACGGAGTGCAGATCTACCGCCTTTCGGTGGCCCCGTAACCGCGCCGATCATATGGGAAAGGACGTGAATCGCCGCGTTTTTCCCGGTTTTCCGCCCGGTTAACAAACCTTTATGACCACTCCGTGGAAAAATATATGGACCCATCCTCACTTGCTGATGAGTGATGAAGGAACTACGCAATCCTGAATGAGGTAAGTCATGGCGAAAGGATACATCCGTTACGAGGCTCCCGAGGAGCTCCAGAACAAGGCGCTCGAAGCCCTTGAACTGGCCCGGGATACCGGCAAGATCAAGAAGGGAGCGAACGAAGCGACCAAAGCCATCGAGCGGTCCACGGCCCAGCTCGTGCTGATCGGCGGCGATGTCGAGCCCGAGGAGATCGTGATGCACCTCGGCCCGCTCTGCGACGAGAAGCAGATCCCGTACATCTTCGTGAACCGGCAGAACGACATCGGCGCGGCCTCGGGTCTCGAGGTCGGGTCGACCGCGGCCGCGATCGTCAAGCCCGGCAAGGCGAAGGAGCTCGTGGACGAGCTCGGCGGTCAGATCGCGGCGCTCCGCGGGTGACGTGAATGGCTGACGATGGAACGCCGGCAGAGGTCGTCGAGGTGATCGGCAGTACCGGCATGCACGGCGAAGCGATGCAGGTCAAGTGCCGGATCCTCGAGGGCAACAACAAGGGTCGCATCATCACGCGGAACACGGTCGGACCGATCCGCGAGGGCGACATCCTGATGCTCCTCGAGACCGAGCGCGAGGCGAAGAAACTGTCGCGGAGATAAAGACATGGTCGATTCGTTTACCTGTACATTCTGCGGCAGCGCGATGGAGCCCGGCACGGGCAAGATGTTCGTCAAGCGGGACGGGACGATCTTCTACTTCTGCTCGACAAAGTGCCAGAACAACCAGAAGCTCGGACGCGTCCCCCGGCGCGTGGCCTGGACCAAGGCGGGCCGCCGCGCGCTCGGCAAGGAGTGAACGTGGACCGGACCTTCGTGATGGTCAAGCCCGACGGGGTCCAGCGCGGCCTCGTGGGCGAGATTATCGCCCGGCTCGAGAGGAAAGGGCTCAAGCTCGTCGCGGCCCGGCTCGAAAGCCTACCGGAGGAGCGCGTGGACCGGCACTACGCCGAGCACCGTGCAAAGCCCTTCTACCCCGGCCTCAAGCAGTACATCATGTCGGGCCCCTGCCTGCTCATGGTGGTCGAGGGGAAGGAAGCGGCCCGGACGGTGCGGACGCTGACCGGCGCGACGAACCCGCTCGAGGCCGCGCCCGGGACGATCCGCGGCGACTTCGGCCTCGAGATCGGCCGGAACGTGATCCATGCGGCCGACTCCCCCGAATCGGCTGCCCGGGAGATGGGGATTCACTTCCCCAACGGCGTGGTCGAGTACGACCGGATCGATGCCCCGGTCCTCTACGAGTAACCTTCTCTCTTTTTCCCGCTGATCGGCGTCCCTATATATCTCCGCCTCGCACCTGTGAGTGCATGAAGGGGATGCTTCTTCTCGCGGCATTGCTCGCGATCGCGCTCGCTGCGGCGGGCTGTACCGGGACGGGCCCGGGAACGACCACGCCCGTGCCCGGCACGCCGGGCGCCGCGGACGCGTCCGTGAATGAGACCCTCCGGGTCTTCGCGTCCGGCGCACAGCAGAGTCTCGACCGCGTCGATGCGAACGTCTCGTCTGCAGCGGCCATACTCGCCACGACGGGCCTTACGGGCCCGGGCTCCGAGAGCGTCCTGTTGAATCTCTCGCGATCGGGCAACCAGTCGGGCAACTATTCGATCGACGCGGTCACGTTCGATACGGACGGCAAGGTTCTCGCCGTGATGCCCGAGGACTACCAGTTCGCGGTCGGGGCGAACATCCACGGCTCGTCGAACGTCCTGGCAGCCCTGAACGGGACTCCTGGACTGAGCCAGCGGATCAACCTGGTCGAGGGCTTTCGCGGCGTCGCGCTGTCATACCCGGTCCGGAATACCAGCGGTGTCGCCGGCGGCGTCTCGCTCACTATCCGGCCCGAGCGGCTGCTCGCCGTCTCTGCCCTCGCGGCACTCGGGAATACCTCCCACGCGCTCTCCGCCGTTCAGACCGACGGCACTATCGTCCTCGACGCGAACCCGCGCATGATCGGCCAGTCGATTCTGAACGCGACCCAGTACGGTGGGGCGACCGACCTCGCGAAGATCGCGCAGGAGATCGTCTCGACCCCCTCTGGCTTCGAGCGATACCAGGGAAACGGGACAACCCGCGCCGTCGCCTGGCAGACAGTCGGCCTCCACGGCACCGCATGGCGGCTCGTCGTGAACCAGGAGCGGTAGGGACCCCGGTTCCGGAGATAACTGGCGCAGGAAGAAGGGGCATGGAGGCGCCCCCCCTCTCCCACGCCGCGCCGTCGGCCAGGGCGAATCGGCGCTCTTCTTATGATCCTGGCTAACAGCTCGGAGCATGGAGGCCACAGTCTTCTTGGACCTCGCACTCGCCGTTGCCCTTGTTCATCTTTGACCCGGACCCGGCCCTGGTCGGGCGATCCCTGAACGAGACATCGAACCGTCTCGCGGAAATCGTGGCGCGGATTGTCGCAGCGCCCTCGGCCGCCGCCGTCTACCGCGCCCCGAACTCCACCATGGACTTATCCCTCGCCCGGGAAGACCGTCGGGTTCCACCGGACACAGTGGCGATGTGTCATGACGCAACGATAACCGGATATACCTCCGGGGAGAAGGAGGCTCGATGGCGGAGCGACCATATCGTCGGTCCCTCGGGCTCTTCTCCCTCGTCAGCCTCGGGCTCGGCGGAACGGTCGGCTCCGGGATCTTTGTCGCCCCGGGGGTCGCGGCCGGGCTCCTCGGCCCGGCAGCCCTCTTCGCCTGGCTGCTCGTGGGCCTCTCTGCAGGGGCAGTCGCGTTCGCGCTCGCCTCGGTTCCCACCGATGGGGAGAACATACCCCTCTTTCAGCCGGTCGATCAGGTCTTCGGCACCGTCGCCGCCGACCTGCTGATGGGGGCCTACGTGCTCTCCTCGGTCTTCGGCTGCGCCACGATCTGCGCGGGCATCGGGCAGTACCTCGCGTTCTTCGGCGTCCCGTCCGGCCTGCTCCTGCCCGCCGAGATTGCAGCCGTCCTCATCTTTCTCGGGATCAATCTCGTCGGCGTGGCGCTCTCGGGAGCCGCAGAAAACCTGCTGACCGTGGCCAAGATCGTCCCCCTCATCGTGATTGCGCTCCTGTTACTCCCGCTCGTCCGTCCCGAACATCTGCAGGAGGCGAGGCCGATCACCCTCTCGACGTTCGTCGCGGCGGTTCTCGTCGTCTTCTGGCCGTACACCGGGTTCGAGATCGGGGCGATCCCCGTGGGGGAGGCGCGCGACAGGCGGGTGGTTCGGACGGCGGTCCTGATGGTCGCGGGGGCAACATTGACGCTCTACCTCGTCCTGAACCTCGCTCTGGTCGGATCGATAGGTGCGGACACGCTCGCGGCCTCGCCAGCCCCGGTTGCGCTCGCGGCCGATCACATTATGGCCGGAGGGTCGACCGTGGTCGGCGTGATTGGGATCGTGGCCATGCTCTCGGCGCTGAATGCGTATCTGCTGGCGGGCTCGCGCGTTCTGCGCGCCCTTGCTACCCGGCGATCATCCGTGCGTGTCGCCACGCTCTCGGCCCGCGGCGCACCCGCGGCAGCCCTGCTCCTCTGCGGCGGAGGCTGCGCGGCTCTCCTCCTGGCCTCGAACCGGTTCGAATTGACCGCGAGCCTTTCCGTCGTACTCGTGCTCGCTCCGTACCTCGCCCTCTCGGCCGCCGTCTGGCGCTCGGCCCACGCCCGGAGCGCACGCGCCGCCGGCGCGGCCGGAGCGCTTTCGACAGGGCTCGTCCTCGCTCTCTCCCTGTTCACGGCTGTACAGGCGGCGGGTTGATACGGCCGTCCATCACCCGTACTGAGCAATGGCAGTGCGCGAGTTTATCCGTTGCAGGGGTCACCGACTGGTCTCCTCGTGTCACCCGACGACCTTCGAGCTGACGAAGGAGGAGCACCTGACCGCGGCCGGCGACTGCATCATCGGTGTCGGTGCGGACAGGGGCGCGGCGGACCTCTCCGACGAGTTCCGGGCGGCCCTCCGGCAGGAGGGAGCAGAACTCGTCACGACGCTGCGCTGCGGCGATCTCGAGATCGTTGTCCGGTCCGAAGGGCACCCGGGGCTTCTACTCGACCACCCCACGGATCTCGTCTGGCGTCGCTCGGAGCACGTCTGCGGTCGGACGATCGGAATTCGCTCGAATTACGTGGCGCGGACATTGCCGCGCAATTTCATCGAACGGCTCCGGGCCGGTGAGGTGCTCGAGGCCGAGCTGGTCGTCCTCTAGTCCCGCCCGAGCTCGCTGATCTTCAGCTCCGCCGTGGCCAGCAGCTCCTCGCATTGCCCCACGAGCACTGCCCCGCGCTCGTAGAGGCGGATGCAGTCGTCGAGTCCGGTCCCGTCGT
>DUGU01000011.1:0-168 GCA_013331215.1 Methanoregulaceae archaeon | reverse complement strand
CCCTCAATCGTGCGCGGCCCCGCCCGAACCGCGCCGTGACCCGGTCCCCCGGCGCGAGCGCGGCGGCCGCCCGCACCGGTTGCCCGTCACGCTCGACAAGTGCATATCCCCGGGCGAGCGGCTCGAACGGTGACCGTGCCCGGTGCACGGCCGCGAGCCCCGCGAGCT
>DUGU01000270.1 GCA_013331215.1 Methanoregulaceae archaeon | reverse complement strand
AAGTTGGGGGTTGAAATGACACTATACCCTTTCTGTAAACGTGTTATTCTGGCCTACGAGCGATATCGATGCCCCACTGACCGCGTTATAGAGCATCCCCTCGAAGACACAATTGCGGATGATCATGTTCTGGGCCATGGGGACGGTACCGGAGATCTGCAGGTCCCCGTTGGTAAACCGTATCTTCTCGATTATCCCCCCGTTCGATCGAAGTACGCCCTGCATTCCTCCGAGATCGATGGTGACGACATCGGCCCCCTCACCGGTGATTGTGAGGGATTTCGTCAGCTCGGTGAAGGCGTATGTGCCGCTGTTGACATGGATGGTATCGCCGTCGACCACCGACGCGCTGTTGAGCGCGTCCATCAGGGTCGGGTAGTCGCAGCCGGTGCCGACCGTCACGAGCCCTGCCGCGGCCGGAGCCAGCAGCAGGACGCATGCCGTGAGTATTGTAAGCAGAATCAGATCGAATCGTAATTGCCGTGCCATGGATCGTTCACCTGGAGGGAGACGCGGTACCGTTCACAATGGAACGGCCTGACTCCCCGGACCGCGGGCTGCGCGTGAGGCGAGCCCGGGCTATCCGGCCGCATCTCCCTTGGCGAAAGCTTGGGAATGGAGATCGATAAATCACTGAGTTTATTGAACCAGGTAAACCTCGCACGCCGGCGCGTCCCAATGAGGGGTGAAAGGGCGCACCAGACCGATCCGCTGAACCTCGTCGCCCCGTTTACCCTCGATCGAAGAGCGGAAGGAGAACGCAAATTCCCTCTCCCGCCTCCGCCGCTCCGGGCGCAATCGCCAATCGGCTCGCCGGTGCACTCACCATAAAAACTATCGAAAAAGGGATATTAGATGTTGACGTCCCAGCCGCTCGCCCCGGACCCCGAGTTCGCGTTGGTCCAGGAGACCCCCTGTTGCTGGTTCGACCAGTTGCACCAGGCGTAGGCGTTGAAGGCGAGCTTGGCCGATCCGAGGTCATTGACCGTGTAGTCGATCCGCGTCGCGCCGCGATCGGTCAGAGTCATGTTGTAGGTCTGGTTCACGTTCGTGCCGAGGTTCCCCACCTTCAGGTCGATGAACATCAGCTTGAACGTCTTCGATATGTCTCCCATGTTCTGTCCGTAATAGATGGGATAGTTCGAGCTCGTCGACGGCTTCCAGATCTGCGCTATGTTCGTCATGAAGTTGCTTGAAGTGAAGGACCCGTTGATCCCGGTACCGTAGCTGACGGTCTCCTTCGCGGGGAGGGCGCCGTTGTACGTCAGGGGCCAGGTGTACCCCCTCGAGTTGACCTTGAGGTTGAAGTTCTGCCCCGGTGTGCCGTTGACGGCGGCCAGGATGATAATGTCGTCGTTGAATCCGCGCCCGCCGGTGTCGGAGACCCAGAACGTGCCGGTGGAACTGCCATGGTTCACCTGTCCGCTGGGGGCGTTCCAGGGGTCGTTCGTAACGTGGAGCGTGTTGAGCCCGCCTCCGTTCAGCTTGAAGTAGTATGAGTTGTCCTCATAGTAATCAAATCGTGCCCCGTTGGTGACCGGTATGTTCAGCAGATGGTAGCCGGAGAGTTCCGGTTCCGCCGAGACCGGGAAGAGCCCGACAAGGCCGATCGAGAGCAGCAGCGCGATCATCGTGAGCGCCGCCGTCCGTCTGACTTTTTCGTTTTCGCGTTCCATTGGTTTCACCAGTTCTTCGGTATCTCGACGAGTGGTGGCCGGAACACCTCGGACCCAATTGCGCCACTGTACCATAAAAATATTTTCTTTTTCAATTCTCTCGAATAGCTCGTAATTAGTAGATTTAACCAAAATTATTTGACTATGGTCCGGTAGATGTCAAAAAGTACGGGATCCAGCCCCATTCGCAGCCCATTTACCGATCGTTATCTGAAAGAAATCCGCGAAAAACCGATTAAATCGTTAAATAATCAATAATATAGTCTGAAAATTAGTTATTGATTTAGCAAATATTCATGTGATGGTTTGTTTTTCTCGCCGAACCCGAATCCGTCACTCGTCCCCTGACTGCCGCGACGAAGATGATTCGACGGAACGAAGTCCCGGTTTGTTCCGGCCGTCCACCGCGTCGCGTCGGCCTTCCTGGAATCGGAGATGGCCGATGTGTCGTATCGCCAGCAGCGAAAAAAAAGCGCAGAGATTAGTGCTGAAACATTGGAGCCGGCCCGGCCTTCACGGGCTGAGGAGGAGCCGGAGCCCGTCGCCGGGCCCGGCCCCGCCCTCCAGATGCAAGATCGAGCACCGCTGGTCGAGTGGCCGCATTTTCGCAACCTGTGCGCGACAGGCGGTGGTATCGGAGTGATCGGAGAAGTCGGGGGAGGATGTGATAGTCTCGGGTCCACGGCTCCGTATGGAGGGCAGTGCCGTTGCCCGACGAAGGGAGTTCCACATTCGCCTGCAAGGATCCAAAAGCGGTTGAGACCGGTTTCGTCAATGCCCCCCGCTGCACCTCCGCCCCCCCCTTTTTTACAGTATACGCGGATGTATCATCCTCCGGTTCGGCCGTTGAAGGTCACGCGGCGGGACGCCCCCCGCGACAGTCCTCTGGCGGAGGAGCTCGGGATGCGGTATCGTCAACCCGGAAGGATGCAGAACCGATCGGGACGAGGTGATCGCCCGGGCGGATCGCCGAGGGCGTTCGCCCGCCGGATTCCCCGCCGACCGCCAGGGGCATTTCCATTTCTTCCAACGACGGCCTCGTCGGCCTGTTTCGACTGTACCCGCACGCAATCCTTAATACGGACGCACGCCTCTCCCCAGTTAGAGGCTCCAATGAAACGTACAAGATCGAATACGGCCGAAAAAGTACAGTCAGCTCCGGAACGGACCGAGCCGCCGGGCGAGGGATGGACCGCCGTCGGCCCGGGCGGCGACACGCATCGCCCGGCAAGCGCCCCGCCCGGAGAGACGCGGCGCCTCGAGGGGACCGGCCCGGGCCTGACGTCGGGCACGGCCGAGGACCTCGGCACCTCCGG
>DUGU01000225.1 GCA_013331215.1 Methanoregulaceae archaeon | reverse complement strand
CGCCGGTACGGCGGGCGAATCTGGGCCGACGACCGGGCAGAGAGTGGCTACGCCCGCGGGACCGTGATCCGGATCACGCTTCCACGCCGTGCGCTGGACGCGGGTTCAGCGGCGTGAGAAGAGCGCCTCGAGCCGGGCCCGCGAGAAGGTCACGACCGTCGGCCGGCCGTGGGGGCAGGTCAGCGGCGTCCGTGCCGCGTAGAGCTGGGCGATCAGTCGCCGCCCCTGCTCGGGCGTGAGGGGGGCGCCGGCCCGGATCGCGCCGTGGCANNCACGAGCCGGGTCAACCGCTCGCGCGCGTCCGGTCCCCCGCCGCCGCCGATCAGCTCGGCCACGATCTCTCGCACGACCCCGGGGTCCACTTCGTGGCCGAGCACCACCGGGACGGTCCGGACCGCGTACCGGTTCTCACCGAACTCGTCGACGGTGAAGCCGGCCGCCGCGAGGGCTCCGCGGCTCTCGTCGATGACCGCCGCCTCCTGCGGAGTGCAGGCGATCACGACCGGGACCAGGAGCTCCTGCACCTCGACCGGTCCCTCCGCCGAGAGCTGATCGTAGAGCACCCGCTCGTGGGCCGCGTGCTGGTCGACCAGGACGAGGTCGCCCGCGGCAGTCCGGCCCACGACGTAGGTGAGATCGATCTGGCCGAGGACATCGATCGCGGGAACCTCCGGTGCCGGCCCCGCCTCGAGCGCCGTCTGGCGGAGCTGCCGGTCGGTCCGGCGGCCGTACGCGGGGCCGGGCTCGGCGACAGCGAACGTCGTCGCGCCGGGGGCGGGGTACGTGGCGGGGGACTGCGTGACGGAGGCCAGGGATGCCCTAGCCGGCCGAAGGGCGTCGAGCGCGGCCGCGACGGCCGTCGAGACGGCGGAGAGCACCTCCGGCTCTCGCGAGAGCCGCACCTGCCGCTTTGCCGGGTGGACGTTGACGTCCACGAGGGCGGTGTCGAGCTCGAGTGCGAGCACCGCGACAGGGTGGCGGTCGGTCGGCAGCAGGGTTCCGAACCCCGCCTTCACCGCTCCCGTCAGCGGCGCGCTCTGGATGGTGCGGCCGTTGATCGAGAGGAAGACCTGGTACGGGTTCGGCCGCTGCACCGATGGCGCCGCGACATAGCCCGAGACCCGGCAGAGCGGCCCCGCACCCACGACCGGGAGAAGGACCGACCCGAGTTCGGGGCCGTGGAGCGAGGCGATCGTCTCGAGGAGCCCCGTCCCCGGCGTGGAGAGGCGCGACCGCCCGTTGTGGACGAGCGAGAACGCTATCTCGGGACGGGCGAGCGAGAGCCGTTCGATCGTGCCCGCGAGGAGCGCGACCTCGGTCCCGAGCGACTTCTGGAACTTCTTCCGCGCCGGGGTGTTGAAGAAGAGGTCCTCGACCGTCACGCGCGTCCCTACCGGCGCGGCGGTCTCGCCCTCCTCCTCGACGCTCCCGCCGCGAACCACGAGCCGGTGCGCGAGCAGGTCGCCGGCCTGTCGCGAGACCAGCGTGAGCCGGCTCACCGCGGCGATCGAGGCGAGGGCCTCGCCGCGGAAGCCCATGGTCGTGACCGAGGCGAGCTCGTCGGCACCGCGGAGCTTCGAGGTCGTGTGCGGCAGGACCGCGAGCCGCAGGTCCGCGGCCGACATGCCCGCGCCGTCGTCGGTGACGCGGATCGACGTGATGGCGCCGGCGTGCGACTCCACCGCGACCGCGATCCGCGTCGCGCCGGCGTCGAGCGCGTTCTCGACGAGCTCCTTCGCGACCGAGGCCGGCCGCTCGATCACTTCGCCGGCCGCGATCTTCGTGATCGTGGCCGGGTCGAGAGCGTGGATGGCGCTCATCGTCACGGCTCCACCTCCTTTTTCAGCCGGTACAGCGCCTGGAGCGCCTCGATCGGGGTCATCCGGTCGGGCTCGAGGGCCCTGAGCGAGGCCAGCACCGGCGGCTCGGGCGGCCGTGCAGGGTCGCCCTCGACCGGCAGGAGCATCTGCGTGTACCGCACGCGGCGTGGCCCGCTCCCGCATTCCCGCTCCGTTTCTCGCCGGATCAGGTCGTCGAGGAGAGTCCGCGCCCGCGCGATCACCGGGGCCGGCACGCCCGCGAGCTCGGCCACGTGGACGCCGTACGACCGGTCCGTCGCGCCGGGAATGATAGTCCGCGTGAAGATCACCGATGTTCCCGTGTCCTTGACGGCCATATGATAGTTGCGGACGCGGGGCAGGTCCTCCTCGGCCTCGACGAGTTCGTGGAAGTGGGTCGCGAAGAGCGTGCGCGGCCCGCTCTTTCCCTTTCCGTGCAGGAACTCGAGGACGGCCCGCGCGATCGCGTACCCGTCGAGGGTGGACGTCCCGCGCCCGATCTCGTCGAGCACGACGAGGCTCTTCGGCGACGCGTTCGCGAGGATGTTCGCGAGCTCGAGCATCTCGACCATGAACGTGGACTGGCCCGAGGCCAGGTCGTCGAAAGCGCCGACGCGGGTGAAGACCCGGTCCACGACCCCGATCGCGGCGTGGTCGGCCGGGACGAACATGCCGCACTGGGCCATGACCGTGATCAGGGCGACCGCGCGCATGTATGTCGACTTCCCGGCCATGTTCGCGCCCGTGATGATCAGGAGCTGCTCGCCGCCGGCGTCGAGGACGGTGTCGTTCGGCACGAACGGCTCGCTCGACCGGGCCTCGACCACTGGGTGCCTGCCGCCGCGGATCAGGGTCGCGCCTCCGTCCGTCACGACGGGCCGGGTGTACCGGTATTCGACCGCCACCTCGGCGAGGGCGGCGAAGAGGTCGAGGAGGCCGGCGGCCCGAGCGGCCGCCTGGAGCCGCGGCACGGCCGGCCGGAGGGCCTCGATCAGCCCCTGCCAGACCTCCTGCTCGCGCTCGGCCAGCCGCTCGTCCGCGTGCGCGATCTCGGCCTCCTTCTCGCGCAGGCCGGGCACGGTGAAGCGCTCGCCGCTCGCGGTCGTCTGCCGCCGCTCGTACTCGGGCGGGACACGGGCCTCCTGCGACTTCGGGACCTCGATGTAGTAGCCGAAGACCCGGTTGTACCCGATCTTCATGGTCCGGATCCCCGTCCGCTCGCGCTCGGCCTGCTGGAGCGCGGCGACCCAGTCGCGCCCGGTCGTGGCCAGGCCGCGGAGGCGGTCGAGCTCGGGGTCGTACCCGGCCCGGACCATGCCCCCGCTCCGGATGACGGCCGGCGGGTCGTCGACGAGCGGCGCAGCCACGAGCGCTACCTCGCCCGCGTGATCCCCGAGCTCGCCTGATGCCGCGGCGAGGAGCGCGGGGAGGTCGGCGGCGGATGCGAGGAGGGTCGTCATGCCGGGCAGGGCCTCGAGGGACCGGCGGAGGCCCCCCAGGTCGCGCGGCGAGGCGTTACCGTAGGCGATGCGACCGGCGATCCGCTCGAGGTCGGCGATCGCGCCGAGGCGCCGGCGGAGGTCCCGCCGCGCGACCGTGCTCGCCGCGAAGAACCCGACCGCATCCAGCCGGCGGTTGATCGCCGCGGGGTCGGCGAGCGGCCGGACGATCCGGGCGCGGAGGAGGCGGGCGCCCATGGGCGTGACCGTCCGGTCCAGGACCTGGATCAGGGTCGCGCCCTTCTTCCCGTCGCGGACCGGCTGGACGAGCTCGAGGTTCCGGACCGTGATCGCGTCGAGGACGGGCGGGGCGGTGCCGGCCGCGGCCAGGGAGAGGCCGCTCACCTGGGGGAGCTGCGCGTGGTGCATCGCCTCTGCGTAGGCGAGCGCGGCGCCGGCCGCCGCGACGGCCGCGGGGTCGTCGTTCTCGAAGCTCCGGCCGAACCGGCCGGCGAGATAGCGCGCGGCCTCCGCGCTCTCGAACGCGACGGCCGGCCGGCGGGTGGCCACGGCCTCGAGCGAGGCCACGGCCTCGAGGACGGGGCCGGCAAGGGTCTCGGGGACCAGCACCTCCTCGGGCGAACGACGGACGGCCTCGGCCAGCACCGCGGCACGGGCTTCCGCGTTCGGGACGGCCGAGGCCGCGAACTCGCCGGTGGAGGCGTCGAGGACGGCGATCCCGGTGCGCTCGGGGCCAGGGGCGACGGCCATCAGGTACCGTGCCTGCGGCGCCTCGAGCATGGCCCCGTCCACGAGCGTGCCGGGGGTCACGACCCGGACGACCTCGCGCTTCACGATCCCCTTCGCCTTCTTCGGGTCCTCCATCTGCTCGGCGATCGCGACCCGGTACCCTTTCCGGACGAGGCGGGCGATGTACGACTCGGCCGCGTGGTACGGGACGCCGGCGAGCGGGATCCTGTTGCCGTCGGCGTCGGTGCCGCGGGAGGTCAGGACAATGTCGAGCTCGCGGGCGACGGTCTCGGCGTCGGCCCCGAAGGTCTCGTAGAAATCGCCCATCCGGCAGAGCAGGAGGGCGTCGGGGTGCTGCCGCTTCGCTGCGTTGTACTGACGCATGCCGGGAGAGAGACCGTCGCTCATGCCGATCCTTTATATATCGACCTGGGCGGATATAACTCCCCCGATCGCGGTCACTCCCGCCGCCTCCCGGGCTGGAACGGCCGTGCCTCGCGCTCGGCAAGGGCGATCGCTCCGTGCGGGCAGGCGGCAATGCAGGCCCCGCCGCCATCGCAGCAGCGGTCGTCGGCGAGCCGCGAGCACCCGTCGCAGACCTCGAGGGCGAAGGTAGGGCAGTCGAGCATGCAGAGGCCGCATCCCGTGCACTCCCGTTCGTCGATCGCGACGACGGTCCGCCTCATCCCCGTCCTCCCCGCGTCGTCGCGCCGTGCCCGGCCGCCCGGGCCTCTTCGTCCGTGATCCGCCCGTCGAACCGCCCGCGGATCGCGTGGATCAACTCATGCGCCCCCTCGAGGATCTCGAAGGTGACGATCTCCCGGCCCGCGCCCGCGTACCGCGATGAGCAGGGCCAGGCGGTCCAACAGCTGGAAGACATCGGCGAGGGAGAGCAGGTCTGCCGTCGGCAGCGTGACGGGCCGACCGCGGGGGTGCCGGGAAGGTCACGCATGGCGCCGCTCCCACTGGAATTCTCTTGACCGCGGAAGTGCAGAGTCATGGTCATGTCCCGTCTGGGTCGGGCCACCACGTCTCGAGCGGCGCTATCAGGGACGGGTCGTCCGCCGCCGGGCTGTTCATCCGCGTCGAGACCGGGTAGGCGTCCATCGACCCTGCGGGGTACGGCCCGAGGAGCGACAGCAGCTCTTCCGGTGCCGGCTGCCCGCCGGAGAGCCAGCGATCTTCGTTCCCCGGCCGGAGGATCGCCGGCATCCGGTCGTGGAGCGGGGCCACGATCTCGTTGGCCGCCGTGGTGATGATCGTGTAGGTGGGGTGTGCGTTGCCGGTCGGGTCGCGCCAGACGTCGTACAGGCCGGCGAACGCGAAGAGGTCCGTGTCCCTGAGGCGGAGGTAGTACGGGGCCTTCCGTCCGCCGTCCCGCTTCCACTCGTAGAAGCCGCTCGCCGGCACGAGGCAGCGGTTCTCCTTGAGCAGCCCGCGAAACATGGGCCGCTCGGCAAGCGTCTCGGCCCGGGCATTGATCGGCCGCCGAGCCGCGGCCGGGTCCTTCGCCCCGTGCGGAACGAGCCCCCACTCCATCGGGACGAGCTCGGTCCGTTCACGCTGCACGACCACGGGCATAGTCTGGGACGGCGCGACGTTGAACTTCGAGCGGCGACCGAGCGTGGGCTCGTAGACCCGGAATCGGTTGCCGAGGTCGTCCGTGCAGATGAGCGAGTACCGGCCGCACATGATACGGTTTCTCTCGCGCAGGGACGAATCAAGGTTACGGTACCCCCGCCACAATTGCCATTAATGCCGCGGCAGGTCATGAGAAGAGATTGAGATGAAGCGATGAGTATGAAACCCGGCCGGGACGGCCAGCCGGCGAAGACCGTGGACGAGTACCTCGCGGCTCTCCCCGCCGGGCAGCGGGCCGTGCTGGAGCACCTCCGCGCGGCCATCCGCGCAGCCGCGCCGGAGGCCGAGGAGCTGATCAGCTACCGGATTCCGACCTACAAATACCACGGCTCCCTGGTCCACTTCGCCGCGTTCAGGGACCACTGCAGCCTCATCGTTGTGAGCCGGCCGATACTGGAGAAGTTCGCGAGCGACCTCGAGGGGTACCGCGCTTCCGGCACGACCATCCGGTTCACCGCCGAGCACCCCCTCCCCCCGACCATCGTCGACGCAATCGTCAGGGCGCGGGTGGAGGAGAACGAGGCTCGGGCCGAGCGACGCAGCTAATTCTCCGGGCCCCGCAGGGTAGGGCAGGTAAACAGACCGGATGGGGACAGTCGGTCGGGGCGACGCCGATCCTGCGCGCTTTGCGGGCAAAGAAATCGATCTCCGGTATGCAGCCTTCCGGGCGATCACCACGCCCGGTTCGGCTCCGGCCGGAACGGCCGGCACCTGCCGATGTGCTGAAAAAGAGGGTTGGGAGGCCGGCACGGTCAGATGTGCATCATGGCCTTCATCCTGGTGAAGATCTCCGTGTTGTCGATCATCCCGCGGCCGAACTCGATCGCTCCGGGACCGCTCGCAAGGATCGGGACGTCCACAGCCGTGTGCGAGGCCTCGGCCGGGTCGAGGGCGATGATCGCCGTCCCATTTGCGTCCTTCGTCAGATTGCCGCCCGAGGGGAAGTACGGGCTCATCCCCGCCGCGTAGTTCGCGTTCATTGTCGCGCCGAGCGTGAGGCCACCCGTCTCGTGGTCCGCCGTGACGATCACGAGCGTGTCGGGGTTCTTCTTAGTGAAGTCGAGCGCCGTCTGGACCGCCGCATCGAACGCGAGTGTGTCACCGGTGTTGTTTGCGTAGTCCCGAGCGTGGCCCGCGTGGTCGATCCGGCCGCCCTCGACCATCAGGAAGAGGCCGTCCTTGTCCTTGCCGAGGATCTCGAGCGCCTTCCCGGTCATCGCTGCCAGGCTCGGTTCGTTCGTCGTGTTTCTGGCCCGATCATACTCCATGTGGCTCGAGGAGAAGAGCCCGAGGACCTTCGTACCCTCCCTGGCCTTCACACCGGCAAGGCCCGTGCTGTTGTTGACGACCGTGTACCCGGCCGACCGGAACTCGGCGATCAGGTCCCGGCCGTCGGTCCGCTTGCCCTTTGCGCCCCAGGGGTCCTTCACCGTCGCGTTGATGAAGTACGGGTACCCGCCGCCGAAGGCCAGATCCATCCCGGACGCGAGGAGCTGGGACGAGATCAGGGTCTCGTTGTCCCGGTCGTTCACGTGGGCATAGAGGCCGGCCGGGGTCGCGTGGGTGATACGCGTCGTCGTGACTGCGCCTGTCGCCTTTCCGGCCCTCTTCGCCAGCTCCGCGATCGAGGCAACGCGCGCTCCGTCTGACTTCTTGTTCACGGCAGTCGCGTCCTCGCCGATCACACCGAGGTTTGTCTTGACTCCGGCCATGATCGCGGTCGCCGCGGGGGCCGAGTCGGTGATGAACGAGTCCGCGCAATAGGTCGTCACGTACCCGCTGTACTCGAGGTGATCGAGCGCCAGCGAGGTCGTCGCGTAGGTGGCGAGGCTCTCGTTCGCCTTCTCCCACCGCGCGGCGGTGAGCTCGCTGTAGCCCATGCCGTCGCCGATCAGAAGGATCACGTTCTTTGCCGTGGCCATCTTGTTGCCGAGGTCTTTCGCCTTCGAATCCTGGAGGTCGGGGCCATTTGCGAAACCCTGCGTGTCCGTCCCGGCCTGTGGGATCGAGAAGGCCGAGACCACGCAGACCAGCAGCAGAAGTGCTGCCACTGGGATCAGGTGGAACATATAACGTCGATTCATCGGTGTTCTCCTGGTGTTGCCACGAAGGACTTGCCGGCCGAAAATATGTATTTTTCCTATATGATCTATATTTTAATATGAGAAATCAATATTATCAATATTTTAAGTAGAGTCCCATGACCAGGGGGAGCGAAGGGAGTCTGGCCCGGGCCGCCGCGTTCAGTTGCCCCGGATATTCTTCGGGGAGGCGGAGTCTGCTGCTGATCCGGAAGCAGTAGCCCGCGTGCTGGCGATCGTGTCCGCGGAGCAAGCAAAGATCATCGTCTTCGTGCATAGGTCGGCGCTGTCGGCGACCGGAAGCGGGAATGCGAGGTCTGCCATTGCATCTCAGGAGCGAGGATTAACTTTCAGCAGAACGTCGGGCTCATCAATGACAGCGGCGTTCGCGTGAAGAAGGGCTATTCTGTCTCTGCTCTGCAACCCGGCTCTCGCGCGGATTCACTCGGCAGTCGGAAAGATGCGCGGAATTTTGCCGAGCTCAGGGGGCCCGGAATGCCCGGCAGTGGTGATCCGCCGGGAGGAAGGCTTGGCCCTCCCGGCCGATCGGGGGTTGACTATGCGCATTGGATGAAGAGCGGCCCCGGCAGGCCCACCACCTTCCGCCGAAGACCAGACGTAGTGTGGCACGCCCCTCTATAAAAATATTGTGCAAAGCCGTCAAAATATAGATTCATAGAAAAAATATATATCATCTGCAGCAATATCGATGTATGCGACATCGCACCAGATCGACGCAGGACCCGTCGCCCGACCACCCCACGGCCATGGGGGGGTGAAGAAATTCCAGCTCCCCTCGTCCCTGATCGCTGGGTCGGTGTGGACCTGAATACGACCGGCCACCTCGCGGTCCTCGCCGAGCCCGTGACCGGATTCGTCCTTCGTCTCGGTCAGGCCGGGTCCCTCTTCTCCCACCATATCGAGTTTCCCGTCGGCCCGGGCCGGAGCAGGCGGCTCATAAAACTCCGAAATCGTCTCCGCGCCCTCGAGAAGGCGATCTGCCTCAAGGTCTCGCGCGAGATCGTCCGCGTCGCCCGCCGGCTCGCCTGCGGGATCAAGTTCGAACGGCTCTTCTCCCGCCGCCTTCCGCCGAAGGACTGCGCCGCCCGTCCCTTCCTTCAGGTTCAGCAGATGGTCGAGGCCAGGGCGCGGCGGGCAGGGTTGCCAGTCCTCTACGTCGATCCGACCGCGACCTCGAAGCGCTGTCACCGCTGCGGCGCAGTCGGGCACCGGCATCGAAAGCGGTTCGAGTGCCCGGCCTGCGGCCTCGTCGCACACGCGGACGTGAACGCGGCGATCAACATCGCGGTCGCGCCCTGTCGGTGCCCGGAGAAGCCCCGTCTCTCACCCTCGCGCCGGAGTCTCCGCCGGGAGGCCCGCAGCACCGCCGGCCCCGGTGTGCCGCCCGAGGGACTGCTCGCGCTCCTCGACGGCCGCGTCTGCGGGCCCGACGGAATCCCTCGGTCCGCACCCATCCCGGGAAAGGGTCCGTCGCCTACGCCTTCTCCTCGACAGCGTGGTTGATCACGGTCTCGGCGATGTCGCTCGAGTACTCGCCGACCCGGCGGATCGATTCGGCGATGTACCCGAGCGCGATCGCGGGACCGGCCGGCAGGGATAGGGCAATGGTGTGAATCTCCTCGGCCATGATCTCGGCCTCCCGCACCTCCTCGATGGTCCGGTTCGCGAGGTGCATGTCCCGCGTGAAGAACGAGGCGAGGGCCCGGTCGAGGACATCGATGGAGAAGGCGCTCGCCGTTCGCAGACGCGCCACGATCTCCGGCTCGACCTGCTCGTCGGCCAGCACGACCGCGTTCTTGGCGATGCGGACCGCGTGGTCGCCGATCCGCTCCAGGATCCGCGCGACGGCCGCGAAGCTCGAAGCCTCCCCGGGTGAAGTCCCCATCTTCCGAGCGAGGTTCGCCTCCTTCATGATCATGTTCGTCTGCCGGGCGATCAGCCACTGGAGACGGTCGACGTCCCGATCTTCCCCGATCACCTCGCCGGCGAGCTCGACGTCGCGTTTCTCGATCGCGGTGATCGCGTCCTCGTGCATGGACCTGATGATCACGTACATCCGCTTCAGGGTATTCTCGAACGGGAGCTCGCTGGGGTTCAGCAGGTCCTTGATCCGGATCGCCGTCTCCGATTCCTCCGTCACCTCCTGCCCGATCGTCATCTGGGTGAAGTCGCGCACGACAGTTCGGACGAACGGCCGCAGTCGCGTCTTCGCGCGCACGGTGATCGCCGAGTACCCGGCGATGTAGCAGCCGATCAGCGTCCGGAAGAGGAACGTCGGGTTCGTACACGTGCTCGCGTCCAGCTCCTTTATCCGCTGCACCTGGTCGTCGGTGATCGCGGCCGAGATCAGGAGCGTCCCGTCGGGCTGCGCCGTGAT
>DUGU01000344.1 GCA_013331215.1 Methanoregulaceae archaeon | reverse complement strand
CGAGGATCCATGGATCGTCGTTATCGACGCGCTGGACGAGGCAACTGCCGTGACTGGAACGAAAATGGTCGACTTCCTGATCGAATCAGTCGATAGGTTCCCGCCGTGGTTCAGGGTGATCGCGACCGCACGCCCCGATCGGGAACTTACCTCCCGTTTCAAGGGAAAAGGCATTCAGCAGTACCCTCTCAAGGCCTCGTCGGCGGAAAATCGGGAGGACGTCGCCGAGTACATCCGCAGTCGGGTGGAGGCGGAGGAGTTGGGCAGCCCCCCGGGGATCGTTGACCGGATTGATGAACTCGCCGGCGGGAACTTCCTCTACGCACGGACCGTCATTGACGCGCTGACCGATCTCGACCCCGCATACCGTCTGACGCCCGACGAGTTGGGGAGGCTCCCGCCCACCCTTGGAGGGCTGTATGACAGGATGTTTCGGAAACGTTTCGCCGATATCTCCCGATACGAACAGGAGGTCGCACCGCTGGTCAGCTGTCTTGCAGTGACGCGGATGCCAGTGCCGGAACCCCTCCTGATCACAGCGTCTGGCCTCGATCCCCGCGCCGCCATCCGGGGACTTCGTGCCGCTTCACAGTTCCTGACCCGGGACACGGATGGAGTTCGTCTCTTTCACCACAGTCTCATCGAGTGGTTGACGGACGATCCGGTGGGGAATCCGTTTACCGTATTTCCGGCCGATGGCTATACTCGGCTCGCAGATGCATGCCTTCGAGAGATCCGCGATAGGAAAGGAAAGGTATCGGATTATGCCCTATACTCTCTGCCGTTCTACCTCGTTGAGACAAGCCGGATCGGCGACCTGGAGGGAGTCCTGCGCGATCCTCGGTATATTGAAGGGATTTGTGGTTACAACTTGGAAGAATTCTTAAAAGTCTGGTCGTTTGTTGAACGATCGACACCCTTGCGCATCCAGACGGTATATGCCCCAGTAATTGAGACTCCGTCCCGGTACGGAGAGTTCGTTTTGTATTGTATTACGGTTTTATTTAAAACAACAGGATATCTCGACGGTGCGATGGTCATCTACAGGCACCTGGAACATGGTTACCGCGACCTCGGGAACAAAGATGGCCTACAGAAATCCCTCAGCGGTCAGGCGCTGATCCTTCAAGCCCGCGGCGACCTCGAAGACGCCATGGTGCTTCACAAGGAACAGGAACGGATCTGTCGCGACCTCGGGAACAAAGACGGCCTTCAGAAATCCCTTGGGAATCAGGCGCTGATCCTACAAGCCCAAGGCGACCTCGACGGTGCAATAAGCCTTCTCAAGGAGCAGGAACAGCTCTGCCGCGACCTCGGGAACGTCGACTTCTTGCAGCGGTCCCTTGGCAATCAAGCGCTGAACCTGCAGGCCCGCGGCGATCTCGACAGCGCCATGGTGCTCCATAAGGAAAAAGAACGGATCTGCCGTGAGCTCGGGAATCTCAATAGCCTCCAAATATCACTCGGCAACCAGGCGGTGATCCGCTATATCCGTGGCGACCTCGACGGCGCTATGGCGCTTCACAAGGAAGAGGAACAAATCTGCCGAGACCTCGGGAACAAAGACGGCCTACAGAAATCCCTCGGCAATCAGGCGAACATCCTCTGTGCCCGCAATGATCTCGACGGCGCCATGACGCTCTATATGGAACAGGATCAGATCTGTCGCGAACTCGGAAACAAAGACGGCCTGCAAGTGTCACTTGGCAATCAGGCAGTGATACTCAATGCACGCGGCGACCCCGACGGCTCAATGGCGCTCCATAAGGAAAAGGAACAGATCTGTCGTGACCTTGAAAACGTCGAGCACCTTGCACTCTCGCTTGAGAACCAGGCGCTCATCCTCGCGCAACAGGGTCGCCGCGCGGAAGCGTCCCGCGCGATCGATGAGGCGTACGCCCTCGCAGAAGGCCACGGGTATGCCGCACGCGCGAAGCAGATTCGAAGCCTCAAGGACCAGTTTAGACTTTGACGAAATTCGCGACAGGGGGTTACTTCACTGAAATCCTCTTTCGGATCGAATAATCACCGAATACCTTTCTGTTCACAGTGAGGTGAGATAGGTTTCAACAATGTAAAGCCGAGAGTTTGGAGAGACCTAGTGAAAAGAGTTCAAGTCCATGATAAATCAGGGAGCATGAGCCCCTTCCGACGACCCTGCCGGTCCGGCGGGCCGCTCCAAACCCGCCGGCACTGATCGGAATCCCTATGAGGTGAGAGAGAGTTGGGCGACTCAGGCGAGCGTCGGCACTGCGTCGGCCCAGTTCTCGACGGTTGCGAGGATCGAGTCGGCCTCGTAGCCCGAGATCGTGACCGCAGTCCGCGAGAGTGAGATGTTGAAGAGCTCGCCGTTCGCCGCGTGGCACTTGATCGTTGCCGTCCACGTGTCGTCATCGGTCACGTGAACGCCGGTGTGACCGATCGCAGTGTTGATCGCCGTGGCCGCCGGGACCGCCGTCACGACCCCGTTGTAGGCCGCGACGGTCGGGCACTTGACGGCCGTGGTACCGACCGTGACCGCCTCGTTGTCCTCGTACGCGAACCGAGCCGTATACGATTCCTTCGTCTTCTCGACGGCCGGCATCGACTGTCCGCCGGACGTGTACGGCGTGCAGCCGAACGGGTTGTTCGTGATGATGTCGTCCACGACCTCGGTGAAATCCGCGAGCGTCGCGATCGGGTTCGTCAGCGTCCGCACCGCAGACTTGACGATCGACTTGGGGGTGAAATTCGCCATGGTTGTTTGCTCCTGGCGCACTGCGCCAGAATTTCATGATTAGTATAAATAGAAAAACAATTGTCGAGGTGATGGGGCTGCCCCCGTAGCCGCGATCTCCGGCTTGCTCCCGTTGCGTTGCTCGCTCTCACGCCCTTGCGACGATAGATGCCCTGTTCGATAAATGTGCCCGCGTTGAAGGAGTGCGCGACCCGCCGGATGGAACCGCAGGATTCGACTGGGGCCATTTCTCATCGGGAGTGTACAGAAAATCTAACGGTAGCAATGACATCACCGGCATATTCTGATGCCCTGTGCCTCTTCGGCTAACATGGTGATTTCAAGGGGAGTGACGCAAATCGTTACCCATATTACCCGGGCTGTGACAATCACGTAATATGGATCTGACTCCCTTTCGGATTTTTTTTGTTCTTTTAATGCTATTCGTCGGTGGTATTCAGGTCGCCTCGGCGGTATCGGAGGAATACCAGCTTGACATGAGATGGGGTGGCCCGTACGACACCATGGTCCATTTCGATACTCCGTATCATGTCGCTGTCGACACTGCAGGGGATATCTACGTCGTTGATGATAATCACGTTAAGAAATGCACTGCGAACGGAACATTCGTGACGCGGTGGGGAGGCCCCGACGGCTACGTCGGCGCCTCCCCCGGATGGTTCGACGGTGCAACCGCGATTGCCGTTGATCGCGCCGGATACGTCTACGTCTCAGATTCCGGTAACAGACGCATCCAGAAATTCACCTCGACCGGCACGTTCGTCTCGCAGTGGGGACCGGATGGTGCAGGCGACGCGCAACTCCTTGCCCCGGGCGGCCTCGCACTCGATCTGACTGGCAACGTCTACGTCCTGGATAATGCAAGCGTCAAGAAGTTCACGTCGACCGGGACGTTCATCACCGCGTGGGGAGGTCGAGCCTCTGATGGAGAACCAGGAAAGTTCATGTCGGCCGGGAACCTCGCCGTCGATGGCGCCGGCTACATCTACGTGACCGATGAGAGTGACCAGTCTGCATATTCGGACCGTATCCAGAAATTCTCCTCGGACGGAACGCTCATCGCCATATGGGCAATTGTACAGGATGAAGACGACGTGCATTACAATATGGTCGCCGCCGGGATCGGTGTCGATGCCGCAGGAAACGTCTATGTCACGTACGATCACCGGGTCCATAAGTATTCATCGAGCGGAGCGTTCATCGCCGAGTGGGAAAATTTTGGCCGGGGCGACGGTCAATTCCTCGTCCCGACAGGCGTCGCGGTGGATACGCTGGGCAACGTCTATGTCCTCGATACGGACCTCGATCGGGGACAGACGTTCACCTCGGATGGGACCTTCGTCGCACGATGGGGATCTACGAGCGGGGGGTTCAGGGACGGGCAATTCGAGAGCCCGTGCGGCATCGCGTTGGACGGGGCGGGCACTGTGTATGTCGCGGATAGAGACAACCACCGCATCCAGAAGTTCGCCTCGGACGGAGCGTTCGTCACGAAATGGGGAAGCTGGGGCGAGGGGATCGACCTTGATGGGACCTACGTCCAGGCGCCCGCAGGCCAGTTCGCATACCCCTACGGTGTTGAAGTCGATACTGCCGGCAACGTCTATGTCGCCGACAGGAACAACCACCGTATCCAGAAATTTTCGTCGACTGGAACGTTCATCACGGAGTGGGGAGGATACGAATGGTCGACGGACGGATATTTTCGCTGGCCGGTTGCTGTCGCGATAGACAGTGACGGCTACGTCTACGTCGTCGATCGTGACGCCAAGTGTGTCAAAAAATTCACGTCCGCCGGTACGTTCGTCACGAAGTGGGGAACCACTGGTACCGCGAACGGGCAGTTCTGGTATCCGCAGGGGATCGCGGTTGACCGTGCGGGCAACGTCTACGTCACCGATTCGAATCGTGTCCAGAAGTTCACGTCAACGGGAACGTTCGTTACGAAGTGGGGATCGGCTGGCACCGGCAACGGCCTGTTCAACAGTCCCTGGGGCATCACCGTTGACCGTGACGGCTTCGTGTACGTCGCCGATTTTTGCAACGAACGCGTACAGAAGTTCACCTCGAATGGGACATTCATCACGGCGATTGGGATTCGAGATCCCAGCGGGGTATACCCAGAGTCTCCTTCCGATGTCGCGATCGATAGTGCCGGGAACGTCTATGTTGCCAGTTATAATCACGATATCCAGAAGTTCAGACCGACGGGACCGGTCGTGACGACTTTTCCCGGCGGCTCGGGAGCACCCACGGACACGGATGTGGACGGCAAGTATGATGATGTGAACGGCAACGGCCGCGCTGATTTTGCGGACGTCGTGCTCTATTTCAACCAGATGGCCTGGATATCAGCGAACGAGCCGGTCGCGGCGTTCGACTACAACGAAAACGGCCGGATCGACTTCGCCGATGTCGTTTGGCTGTTCAATCAACTCTAAATTTTACCGATATATTTTTTCCGAGATTCCCGTTTTCCGAAGCAGCAGCCAGGATAGCGCCGGCTCGCTCCCGCTCCGCTGCTCGCCGGGACTGGGGAGGGCTCACGACGCCCTCCCCGCCGCAGTGCGGCCCCTCCCCTGCGACGCCGACACCGGACAGTTATTTGCTATTTTTATAGGCGAGGACTGCGAATCCGCCGTCCGCCGTCTGCACGACCTTCAGAACCTGGTCGAGCGGCAGGGCGGGAAGGGCGCGGTCAAAGATGAGCGCTCCCGTGTCGTCGAACCTTCGCGCGTGGAAGGTCGTGCCGCCGGTCGGATCGTAGATTACGGTGTCGTATCCGGTTTCCCTCCCTCCGATCGGGGCGCCGACAGAGAAGTATCCGCCCTCCGCTGTCCAGGTGACGGCGATGCTCGCGTCGATGGACCGGCGCTCGAGTTCGTGCCCGTCGCGGTCGAGAGTCACGTCGACGACCCTCCCATCGTAGAAGCCCCGTTCGGTCAGACTCGAATTCCGATACAGCACCCGGTATCCTGTGACGTCTGCCCGGGTCCATATCGAGTCCATTGCCGTCGCGGAACCGATCTGCGTGACCGAGGAGGGTGCACCGTCGGGTCCGAGGCGTAGTGCGAGACGGGGATACAAATAATCGCCGGGATCGGAACTTGCGCCATATCCGACCACCAGGGACCCGGTGCGGTCCGGATCTGGAGCAAGGGATTGCAGCAAGACAAGACCGCCATCGTCGTACTGCCCCTCCCATTCGATCGCTCCGCCAGGGGCCAGGCTCACCACCATCGCCTTTTGCAGCCCGCCGCCCGGGCGAGTGCGTGGGAGCGTTGTGAGGCTCGTTACCGGCTCGGCCGCCTGGGGGAGCATCGGGCCGCCAGGGCTGCTCTCTGTTATGATGACCGCCTGAGGGACGGTGCCGGGCCCGGCGGTCCCGCTCACCGGAAGGTACCCGGACTGTCCGCCGGCGAGAAAACCTCCGTTCGCCGTTCGCACGAGCGTGTGCGCCTCCGAGATTCCCGAAGGCCGGGCCCAGAGCACCTGGCCGTCCGGGCTGAACCGGACGACCGTGCTGTTCCCGGTGAGCACGGCCGCGCCACCGCCGTCGGCGAGCGCGACTGCTCTCGCGACGCCGACCTCGTCCGGAACGAACCACTGCGACGCGACGGAGCCGTCGGGCGAGAGACGAATCAGGACGGGGCGGGGCGGGACAAGGTGACCGTCGGCATTCTGGGGGCCGTTAGCGGTCTGCCCTGCGAGCGCGTACCCGCCGCCCGGCAGCTCGACCAGGTCCTCGGCCATGTCGTCGAATCCGTTGTCGACGACCTTCGTCCACGCGAGCGAGCCGTCGGGGGAGAGTTTGAGGACCACGATGTCGCGGTTTGAGACAAGGGTGTTTCCGATACAGCCTGCCGACACGACGAGCACCAGCACCACCATCGCCAGAAGTGCCAGTCTCCATATCCGAGATTCTGCAATCATCGCCGCATCTTCCCCTCCGGTTCGATTATCCCCGCCATCGTTGCGTGAGAATCACCGAATGAATCGGTAACGGTATATCCGGTTCACCCATCGATAAAGGTACCCATATGCAAGCTCCCGGGATCACGGGCACTGCGCCGTCCGCCGGGAACAGTGCGCTGTACGGCGATGTTGATAGGTCCCGGACTTACCTGTTCCCTCATGATTTTTCTCTGATGATGCGTCGTCTGGTGTCGCGGTTACGCCCGGCTCGCTTCCGCTGCGCTGCTCGCCGGCACGTGGAGAGGGCTCGCGCCGCCCCCTCCGCCGCGCTCTGCGCGGCCCCTCCCCTGCGACGGTGGGCGATGCCTCTGCTGGATGCACGCACCAGCGGCACCGATCCTGAAGAGTCGGCCGCCGGGCGAGTGAAGCGAGGTCGGCGGCGGGCGGGTGGGAGCCCGGCGGATGAACCGGAGGCGAGGACGCCGGCGGCGCGGTCGAGCGGACGCGAGACGGCGCCGAACGGGCGCAAGCGGTCCGCGGCAGCGGTCCGCGCTGCGCAGGACCGTGACCGACGGCCCACGGCAAAGAGCAGGCGCGCGGTCGCGAACGAGCGTTCCTGAAAAACGCGAGGAGCGACGCCGCGCCGTCACGGCCGTTCGCGCGGGGACGGGGGTGGGTGGCGGGCGTCCATCGCAGTGGAGCGAGCGCATAGAGCCATTCACGTGACGGTGCCGGCCCCGCGCCATCACAGACGGAGCGGCGGACCAGTATCATCCTGCCTCGCTCGCGCTTCCAAGGGTGGGCGTTTCCGCGCGCCAAAAAGAAAGGGCTAGTCCTCGTCCGGCCACATGATCGTGAGCACGGGCTCGGCCTCATCGCCTGGCCCCATCACCGCCTTGAGGGTGAGCAGCCGCGATACCCCGCCGATCAGGGCGTAGAGCTGGAACCGGACCGAGGCGCCGAAGCGAGGCCCGGTCGATATCGCGTAGTGGAGCATCCAGAGCACATCCCAGAGCCGGCCCTCGACCGACTGCCCGGGCGTCGCGTCGGGCTCGACCACGCCGACCCAGACGGCGCGCGTCACTGCGACAGGGATACGGTAACCCATCTCGGCCGCCGTCGTGGTCACGTCGATCAGCTCGCCGTCCCGCAGCGCGTCGGCCCGTGTGTACGCATAGATGACCGGGCCGAAAACGGAGGAGTCCATCAGGACCACCTCCCGCGCCAGGGATCCGCAACGGCCGCGGCCGTCGCGACCGCCG
>DUGU01000245.1 GCA_013331215.1 Methanoregulaceae archaeon | reverse complement strand
TCACGACCGCGTTCGCGCCGATCGCGATATCGTCGGCGATCCGGATGGGGCCGAAGAGCATCGCGCCGGGGCCGATGTAGACGTTGTCGCCGATCACCGGGACCTGGTCGTTGGTCCCGGCCCGGGACCCGATATTGACGCAGACGTGGACGCGGCAGTTGGCGCCCACGCGGGCAGCGCCGTTCACGACGATCGTGCCGCGGTGGGCGATGGCGAGGCCCGGACCGAAGACGTGCGGCGGGATCGTGAAGCCGAGGCGTGTCGAGAGTCGATGAAATCGAAGTGAGAGAATAGCCCTGTACGGGGCCCAGAGCGGGGAATGCAGGCAGTTTTCACTGTACTCGATCGTGCGGAGCAGCCGCTCGAACCGCCAGACCTCGTCGCCGAAGAGGCGTGGACGCCGCCGCGTAACTTCCAATGAGGCCCGGTCGGCCTCGAGATAGAATTCGTACTCTTCCCGTGTCTCAATCGGCACCTGATGGGGCCTCCCGCCGGCCGTTTCATCAGTATTCGCCAAAACCGGTAATAAACTCACCCGCTCGGGCCCGCCGCACCGTCCACGATAAAGCTTTATCGCACCTCCGCCCCAACGCTCTCGAAGTACGCGGTCCGAGCGCCCGTCCGGGTGTCGGGGACCGCGCAGAGGTTTTTCCGGTATGAAAGTGCTTGCATTCGGCGCACACCCCGACGATCTCGAGATCGGGATGGGCGGCACGATCGCCCGGTACACGGCGCGAGACCACGAGGTGCTGATGGTGGTCGCGACCGTCCCGAACCGGAAGGAGAACCGGGTTCCGGAGGCGGAGGAGGCGGCCGCGATCCTCGGCGCCGACCTGGTCGTGATGGACGTCGTCCCCGACGAGCTCGTCTTCTCGCGCCAGCTCGTCCGGCGGTTCGACCAGGTCTTCAACGGCTACGCGCCCGATGTCGTGTACACCCACTCGAACAACGACTCGCACCAGGACCATGCTGCCGTCACGAGCGCCGTGATCGCGACCACGCGCAAGAACGACTGCTCGGTCTACATGTACGAGCAGACGATCCCGGGCGGTATTGCGCCGAACCCCTTCCACGGTCAGTACTACGTCGATATCTCGGACTGCATCGCGCAGAAGCTCGACTCGATCATGGCGCACCGTACCCAGCTCGATACCTACGGCCCGTGGTGGCTCGAGGGGATCAAGGGGCGCGCCATGTACCACGGGTTCAAGATCAACGTCAAGTACGCCGAGGTCTTCGAAGTGATCAAGGACATCGCGATCTGGTAGACGATCCGGTCGGCGGTGGGCCCGCGATCCGAAAGGGCAAAAGGGATACATTTATTTTATTGAAGTTTCAAAAATAAGCGTTGTAATATATCGGAGACGAAACATGCGGCCCGAAAAGATCATGGTCTTCACCCAGAAAGAGGAGGAGTTCGCTGGACTCCTCATGAGTCTGGGGATCAAGCGGAACATCGCCAAGGTGCTCGTCTACCTCGCCTCGATCCCCGAGGCGACCTCGCGTGAGATCGAGCGCGGGACCGATCTTCGCCAGCCCGAAGTCTCGATCGCCATGCACCGGCTGATCAAGGAGGGCTGGGTCGAGAGCCGGGAGTCCAAGGCGGAGTCCAAGGGGCGCCCGGTCAAGATCTACCGGCTCTCCCGCCCGATCGGCGAGATCGTCGACGCGATCGAGGAGGAGAAGCGAACGGAGGCGGAGAAGCAGCGCGACATCATGCAGCGCCTGCGCACCATCACCACTCAGTCCGAGGACGCGACGAGCCGGGGCTGACCACGCGGCAGCCCCCGTCGCCACCAACTATCACCACCGTTTTTTCTGCGAACCCGGCGAAGAGCCCTGCGGCAATAACGCCGGGAATCGCCTCGATGGCGTGCTCGAGCCCTTCGGGATCCCCGATCGGGCCGAAGGACCAGTCGATCACGAAGCCGCCGTTGTCCGTCACGACCGGCCCGTCCTTGGCGACCCCCTCTCGTACCGTTCCCGAGCCGCCGAGGGCTGCAAGCCGAGCGGCGGCGAACGCACAGGCGAACGGCAGCACCTCGATCGGCACCGGAGCCGAGAGCGGGTTCGCGAGCTTCGGCTCGTCGACCACGATGACGAGCCGGTCCGCCGCGGCCGCGACGGCCTTCTCCCGCGTCTGCGCCGCACCTCGGCCCTTGATCAAGCGGAGGGCCGGGTCGACCTGGTCCGCACCGTCGATCGCTACCGCGAGCCGCGGTGCATCGTTGAGAGAGACGAGCGGGATGCCGAGGGCGCGGGCGCGCGCGGCCGTCTGGTGCGAGGTCGGGACGCCGACGACCGAGAGCCCGTCGCGGACCCGTTCGGCGAGGCGTTCCATTGCAAAGCGCACGGTCGANNCCGCCGCGCGACCGGCCGCCCGTTTCGATACCTCGTCTCCCATCACCGGGAGGTTGGCCGGATCAGGGGATAAGCCTCTCCCGGCTCAGTCGGAGAAGAGGTCCGCGATGGCCGGAGCGGCCGCCGGCGCGGTGCTGTCGAGCGTAATCGGCGTGACCGAGATCCGTCCTTCGCGGATGGCGTGCACATCGGTGCCGGGCTCGGCATCCTCGATGATCGGGCCGTCGATCCAGTAATAGGGCCGGCCGCGCGGGTCGAGCCGCCGCTCGACACCGGTCGCGAAGAGCTTCGTCGCGAGCCTCGTGCACTCGTACCCGCCCGTCGGCCGCGCGGGGACGTTGACGTTGATCACGTCCGCGCCGGCAGGGAACCCGCGGGCGAAGACCCGTTCGCAGCAGTCGCGGACCACGCGCGCGGCCCCGGCGAACGACTGGGCCGAGCGCCGGGGGTCGCCGAACTTGTCGCCCTGGTCCTCGACCTGGAGCGAGACGGCGATCGCGGGAACGCCCTGGTTCGCACCCTCGAGCGCGGCCCCGACCGTGCCCGAGGTCATGATCGACTCGAAGGAGAGGTTCTCGCCGATGTTGATCCCGGCGACGATCAGGTCGGGCGCGAGCTTGAGTGCGAAGAGCCCGAGGATCACCGCGTCCGTCGGCTTGCCCGCGACCGCGTAGGCCGGTACCCCGTTGTGGACGATCTCGTCGACCCGGAGGGGCTCGAAGATCGAGATCGACCGGCCGACCGCGGACTGCTGGGTCGCGGGGGCGACGACGGTCACGTCGGCGATCGGGGAGAGCGCGTCGTACGCGGTCCAGAGGCCGACCGAGTTGACGCCGTCGTCGTTCGTCAGGAGCACGCGGGGCCTCATCGCACTAGTGGTGGCGCGGGGACGGCAAAAAGGGTTCTGCGGCATGGGCGTCGGGTTCATCTGGGATGACCGTGCACGGATGCAGCATGAAGGCGTTCCTCGCCGAATACGCGTCCCTCGCGGGCGACCCGGCGGTCGCGGCCGAAGGGGCCGCGATGCGCGACGTATTGAAAACGAGCTTCGAGGCGATCGGCTACGAGGTCGTGATGCCTGCGTCGGCCGACCTCGACACCGAGATCCGCCGGCTCGCCCCCGGGTGCGACGCAGGTCTGGTGATCGCGCCCGACCACCTCCTCGCCGGGTTCACGCGGACCCTCGAAGCGGTCTGCCACAACGTCGGCTGCGGCGCCATGAACGTCGCCGTCGCCGCGAACAAGCAGCGCTCGTCCGCGATCCAGGCACAGCACGATATCCCGGTGCCGGCCGAGCAGGCGACGGGGCGGCGCGTGATCAAGCCCGTCCGGGGCTACGGCGCGCTCGGCGTGCGGCTCTCGGATGGAGCCGCCGGGGAGGGAGAGTTCGGCCAGGAGTACGTCGAGGGCGACCACCTCTCGGTCTCGCTCGTGGGGTCCCGCGTCATCGGCGACGTCTGCGAATACTGGTCGGGTGACCCGCCGCTCGTGCTCGCCCTGAACCGGCAGGCGATCGAGGTCGATTCGGAGGGGCGGTTCCACTACCGCGGCGGCGAGACGCCGATCGACCACCCGCGGCGTGACGAGTGCCTCGCGGTCGCGAGAAAGGCCGTCGAGGTGCTCGGGTGCCAGGGCTACGCGGGG
>DUGU01000250.1 GCA_013331215.1 Methanoregulaceae archaeon | reverse complement strand
CAGTAACTGAGTAATCACCAATTATAATTATTAATAATTGGTTGACCGACGAGATTCTTGATGCTTTGATCAGAGTTCATCGTGTCGTTGATCCTAGCGATATCACGATGGATTGATGAAAAGTAACAGATCAACTAGGACAATCGAGCGCGGAGAGCAAAATACGAGCTCGCTCGTAATTGTGATCTAATTTTGCGAGCGCGCTCGCAATGAGAGAGATCAGCGCTCGCAATGCCGTGCCGAACAGAAGCCCAAAAAACAGGATTGGGCAATTTAAGCCTAGATCTCCCCCTCATCCCACATATACCGCCGGATAACCTCGGCGAGGAGCCGGATCTCGTCCCGCGTCCAGATCCCCTCGGCCACAACGCGTTCCGCCTCGGTCAAGGGTGGGTCCTCGAACGGGTCGTTCTCAGCGATCACCGCCCGCGCCTCTGTTACGACCGAGTGTGCCACGCTGGTACCGGGGATGGATGAAGGGGCTGTGCCCATATGGGTCGTGCATTGTTACAACTCCGATGTGGTCCCGCCCCCCGGCCGTGGAGACGGGCAAATCAGAGTCTCGACGTCAGGGCTTATGAGGAAAGCGATCGCGGTGTGAAAGTGTTCGGTGGGGATCAGTGGCCAAGCCATCCGGGTCAGTGCGACGGGATAACGGCCGAAACAGGGGCAATTAGGGCGCAGACCAGAAACCCGAGCTCTCCGACGGCCCGCCACTCGATCGGCCAGACCGGCCAGTACGGTCCGCGGACCTCCAGCAGGTATGTATACCAGACCATCAGAGCGCGCGCGGCGGCGCACAATCGCATAGACGATGAACTCCGGCAGAGCTGAAGGGTCTGCCGGGGGGCGCCGGCCCCGCGATATCCGCGGATCACGCGGCCGGCAGGGTGATGGGGAAGCGCCGGCCGCGACCACCCCGGTCGGTTCTCGCGGACGATCTCCGCGGGGGGGCCCGGCCGCAATGTTCCACCCCCATAATAATCCTTTTCTGGACATGAAAGAATACAGATCTCTCGTAACCGAGGTGTTGGAAAAACGGTGGATATCCCTCTCGCGATACTCCTGAACCGGTACGTCTGGCTCGGAGTCGGAATCGTCGTCGGACTGATCCTGGCCGCATGGGCCGTCGATCTGATCTGGTGACATCCTTCCCCTTTTCTCAATATGCGGGCTATTCCGGCCGCAATCGAACCGTTCCTGCCCCCGTCGCCGCAGACCTGAATGGGGGTCACGGCCCCCGTACGCCCATCCCGTCACGGTCACGTGCGGACGCACGACACTGCCGATAAGGGACGCCGCCACGCTCGGACGTCGGATGCTCACCGAAGGGCCAGGAGAACCCGATCGGCACCCTCGATCGCGTTCGTGACGAGCAGCGAAAGCGCGCCGACCGTATCGTCGTAATCGCACTCGTTCCTCCAGAGCCGGAGCGCCTCGAGCTCGTCGGCCACGTCATCCATTCCGCGCTGTCGAAGATGCACTGCGAGGAGTTCGTGGTCTTTGGCCCGGAACAGCGGTCGGAACCCGAGGTACCGGCTCGCGTACCGCCGGGCGTGGCCGAACGAGGCGTAATACGCCCGGCTGACCGCGCAGCGCCCCGCGGCCTCGGCCAGGGCAGGCGGCGGCCCCTGGTTCAGATATCGCGCAATCTCGAGATAGTCGCACCAGTCGAAGGGCACCCGATCACCCGTCACCGAAAGTCGGTGGTCGCGAGAACCCGACCCTCGCCGCCGGGTAGCCTCCGGTTGACCACATGCCGGACCAGGCGGATCCGCTCATACGCTCGTTCATCGAAGGACGGCATCCTGACGAGGAGCAGTAGGTACTCGTTCTCGATCTCGGGGTCGCGGTTGACGTCGAGCACGAAGCGGACCGCCGGTCCGAAGGCGCTGCGGAGGAAGAGGACGAGGTACTCGACACGCATGTGCGTATCGGGAAACCGGACGAGGTAGTCCTCGACGGCGACGGCATCGGGAATCGCGACTGCGAACTCGTGCTCGAGCAGCCGCATGAGATCCCTGGCGCGGGCGAGCAGCGCCACGTCGCCCTCCATCAGATCGGTGGAAGGCAACGGTCGCGCGAGACCGACCACGGCACCGAACCCCCTGAGAAAGGAGGGGCCCCAGCGGTCCCCGAGGATATCGAGGGCGGCCGGCGGTGTCATGCGGGATCCTCCCTGCCGAAGAGATCGCGCATGTCGTCCGTGATGCAGGCCTCGAAGAGCTCGTTGACCCGTTCGTGCGCGCCCTCGATCCAGGCCAGCCCCGCTTTCGCGGACTGTTCCGTTTCGGCGGCATATTCCGAGCGCATCAGATACTGATCGGTATCACCCTGACCGTGCTGCTCGCTCCTGAGTTCGATGGTGTACGCGGACCCGTCGGGATCTGTCGCGTGCAACCCGAGGTAGAAGTCGGCGGCCAGCCAGGGGAACGCCGGCGCGAGGTGCGGCCGGAAGGTGAAGTACTGGTCGATCGGGGCGTTCGACGGCAGGACGAAACGGTCGATGTAGATCAATCGTGCAGATGTCAGGGCGTCGATACGAATGGCGTTCGTCAGGGCGTCGAGCGCCTCCTCGATGCGGGGCCTGACACCGTCCCACGAGGGGTACGGCGTCGTGACGTTGACCGTGAGCGTCTCCGGCGCCAGCTGGACGAACGTCCGCCGATCGGCGTCGGCAAAGACCGAGATCTCGGTCGCGCTCAGGTTCATCGTCTGGCCGATGCCACGCTCGTCCGCGAGAGGCGTGGCCTCGAAGTTCTGGCGGACGCTCTGTCCCCTGCTCGGATAGCGCTCCCTGATACGATCGTGGAATCGGTCGCGTACGGAATCGTCCCACGGATCGGCAGGACGGAAGCCGAACTCACACGCGGCCTCGAGAAGCGGCGGATTTCTGTACCGTGCGGTCATTTCTCGGAAATCCCGGTGGTCTCCTGCGTGCTCGACGCAGTATCTGAGGTCAACCTATCTAAACGTGTTGATCCGGCGTTGGCGTTCTCTGCGCGACCTGGCACCGCACAGATCAGCCCTCCCGGACCTCGCGGATCAGCTCCCTGAGCAGCGCGCGCCCGCGGGGGGACTCGAAGAACGTCACGATCGGCTCGGGGCCGATCAGCTCGCCGTCGATCGGGATCTGCTCGAGCTGGAACGTCAGCAAAATCGCGTGGTTCACGAAATCGCTCGTGTTCCGGTAGGCTTTCTGGCGGACGAGTTCGGCGATCGCGGTCTTGATCCGGGGGTTGGTGCGGAAGGTGATCTGGTCCTCGGGCATTGTCATGCGTTAGGAGTTTATGTTATTAATGTTTTCTTTTTTTCCGAAAGGTTGAACCGTTTACCCGAAATCAGTATACTTGTGGTCATTATGACCCGCATGTTTGAACCAGAACCAAATATCCGCCCGAAGGCGCTCCAGTGGCCGTTCACCGGCCGCGGTGCTCCCGAACGGCGGATGCTGCGGCGTTGGGATCCGGCCACGCCGGCCGTCCCTGTTCCGCGAGATGGAGGTTTTAAGAGATGCAGTGCAAGTGCATGATACCGGTCACGATCGCGCGCGCCGGCATCCAGCAGATAGCGCGCGAGATGGGCATCGGGGAGACGAACGCCGACCTGCTCACGGCCCTGGCCGTACGGCGGGGGCTCTGGGAGATCGAGGAGGAAGCAGAATGAACGGCAGCGCCCCGCTCCCCGCGACCAAGCACGAGAGGGTGACGACTGCCGCAGAGATCTGCGTCCTCATCCCACAAGAGGCTGGCGTTACGATCTCTATCCGTGCCGCGGCGGCCCCCTCAACGGGCATCAGCCCGGGCATGGACGAGATCAAAGCGACCGCCCGCGTCGTCTGGCGGAGGCGGCCCGGGACCACGCCCGTCGTCCACGCCTACGCCGTGAACAGCTGCGTCGAAGTCCCGCTCTGCGGCTCCTGCCTCAGCACCGGGAGCTTCGAGGAGCTCCCACCGCCGCCCGCGCACCTCGGTCCGTACCGACGGTGCCGGAAGTGCATGGCCGCCCTCGGGAGGATGGGATGAGTCAGATCATCGGCGAGGCCGTCCGCGACGACGACGGGATCGAGGTCCGGCTCGCGGCCGGCCCCCGGCGCGGGTGCTACCGCGTCGCGGCGGAGGAGGTTCCCCCCCTCCTCGCCGGCTTTCCCGCGGCGCTCTTCGCGGAGGACGCGCCGGTCGGAGACATCGTGGCCTCGCGGAGCCTCGCGGTCCTCCGGGGCTCGTTCCGGGCCGGCCTCGGGTTTCTCGAAGCCGGGACCGTCTGCGCGGTCGTGACGGCCGCGTTCCTGATCCCGCGGGCGCACCTCGCGGCTCACTACGCACGTGACGACGGGCCGATATCGATCCTCGCCGGGGGTGCCTGATGGGAGTCGACGGCGACCTCTGGTGCGGCACCTGCGGCCGGCCGATCCGGGACGACCCGCTCCACTGCTCGGACTGCGGGACCCCGATCACGCCGGCCGAGACGATGGCCTCGCACCGGGAGCACGGCCGGTACCTCTGCCTCGAGTGCATGGGAGCCGGGGAGGAGCCGGTATGATTGCGTGTCCATGCCTGCTCTGCGTCGGCTGGGCCGTCGAAGAGGCCGGCACCGCCGGCGAGCCCTGGCGCTCGGTTCTGGCCGCGGTCACGCGCTGGGCCGAGCTCCGCGTCCGCGGCCGGGACGAGGACCTGTACGAGCTGATGATGGCCGAGGCCGACCAGCGGAACGCGGCCGACCTCCTTCGCGCTGCGGGGTGGTGCCCGTGATCGACGACGACGGCTTCACGGACGAGCGACCGCAGACTCCGGGGACGTACTGGGCCTGCACGCCGGACGGGGAGTGGGAGGTGCTCGTGATCATCGGGCGCGGCCCCCGCGGCCTCGTCTGCATCGCGGACGACCGCAGGATCCCGCCGATGCTGCTCTCGCAGATCCCGCCGGGGTCGCTGCTCTGGAGGCGGGAATGAGGGCTAACCCGTCAAACCTCACGACGGGTGCGGATGCCGGACGCGGAGTGGGAGAGATCACGAACGGGCCGGCAGGCTGGGAGAGCGGTCCTGAAAGGCATGCTATCTCTCTCTCTCTCTCTCTCTCTCTCAGTACGTACAGGAGGTTGGAGCTATGTCTAGTGGAGATGTAGAGCTAGCTCCACATCGCGAGTGGACACAGCTCCAGGGTTGCCGGGCGGGGTGGCGGTGATGGCCGGATCTCCGTGGAACCATGCGCCGAAGCGGCTCTGGAAGCGGGTCTCGATCTACGTCCGGCCGGACCTCCATGCAGCGGCCAGGGAGGGCGGCGACAGCATGACGCTCCTGTTGAACAACGCCCTCGCCCGCAAGTACGGCCTCGACCCGTGCATTGAGGGCGGGGCGCGGCGGGTGCGGACGCTCCGCCGCCTCGAGAAGACGACGGTCGCGCTCGAGCAGGAGATCGCCGCACTCTCGGCCGACCTCCAGGACGACCGGCTGGGGGAGGAGTTGCGGTCCGTGCTCGAACAGCAGTACGACGAGTTCGTCGCGCTCCGTGACGAACGGGCCGAGAGGGAGATCCTGGCCGCATCGAGGGCGACGGGAGTCCGGGACGCGATGGACGCGATCATCGGTGACGATCCCCCTGCATGGTACACGCGGATGCTCCCCGAGAACGACACCGACGGGACCTGGATCGACGACTGGGAAGCCCTGGTCGCCCGGGTCTCGCGCCGGTGCGGGGCCGAGGTCACGAGCGACGAGGTGATCGCCGTGCTCCGCCAGTTCCGCCCTCAGGTGCCGGCACGAGGTGAGGTATGACCGGTTTCCCGGGACGGCATGGGGATCTCCCCGATTCCAGCCGGGCTGAGGAGCCGCTGGATTTATCATTATTACCGACAGTAATAATGTATCCCATCGGTCCTGGCGTCGCCCCGCACAACGAGGTCATGATCAACACTTCGCTCGCCGGCATGGTGGCCGGCTTCTTTCGCGACCGCCTCGGGGGAGGTCAGCGTGGAGATTGAATCGTGGGCGACCGCGGCCAGCATCGCGGCCGGCCTGGCCGTCGCGTTCCGGCTCGGCATCTGGTTCTACGATCGGAGGGCCGATGCCGTGCTCGCGGTCGTCCGGTCGTTCTGCGCCGAGGTGGCGGTCTATCACCGTCTGAACGCGGACGGCGAGATCACGGACGAGGAGGCGCGGGAGCTCGCCTCCGTCGTCGGCCGGTTCGTGGCGGACCTGGAAGCGCTCGGGGAACTGGTCTGCCGGGAGGCGCCGCGATGACTATCGTGATCGCGGCCCGGAACTCGCCGGAGCATGACCGGGACCGGGCCGATTTCGTCTGCGACGGGAGGACGGACGTGGCCGTGCTCGCGCAGGCCCTCGCCGTGCCGGGCGCGGAGATCGAGCTCTCCGCCGGGGACTTCGACGTCAACGCCGGGTTCACGTCGGCCGGCAACCGGTACCTCCGGCCGTCCGAGAACGTGACGGTGCGGGGCGCCGGCCCGGGCCTCACCCGGCTCGTGGC
>DUGU01000227.1 GCA_013331215.1 Methanoregulaceae archaeon | reverse complement strand
ACCGTGCCGCTCGCGGCGCAGAAGGACACGCTCCTCTCGATCAAGGAGGGTGCGGCCGGCAAGCCCCTGCTCGACGCGACGGGCCCGCTGGAGTCGGCCATCGGCGGCTCGGCCACGAAATGCATCAACCTGTCCGAGGGCTCCGCGGCGCAGCGGGCGCAGGCGATCCTGCCGACGGCGAAGGTCATCTGCGCGTTCAACAACATCTCGCAGACCTGGTGGATGCAGCTCGAAGAGCCGATCGATTGCGACTGCCTGATCTGCGGCGACGACAAGGACGCCAAGGCAATGGTGACGCCGCTGATCGAGAAGGTCCCTGGCATCAAGGTCGTCGACTGCGGTGCCCTCGAGCGGGCCAGCATCATCGAGAAGATCACGCCCCTGCTCATCGGGCTCAACATCCGGAACAAGTGCCAGTTCGGTGGAATCCGGATCACCGGCCTCGACAAGGGCCGGGTCTGCTAGTACAGCCATTCGAACGTGCAGGAATCGCTCAAACCAACGAGCCGATCGACTGCGACGGCCTGACCTGCGGCGACGACAAGGACACCAAGGTGATGGTGGCGCCGCTGATCGAGATGATCCCGGGAGTCCGGGTGATCGACTGCGGCGCTCTCGAGCGCGCAGGTATCATTGAAAAGATCACGCCCCTGCTCATCGGGCTCAACATCCGGAACAGGTGCCAGTTCGGCGGCACCCGGATCACCGGTCTCGACAAGGGCAGGGTCTGCCAGTACCGCCATTCGAACACGAACTGAAGAAACAACGAAGCAAGAGGTACCAACATGAAAGGCTTTGCAATGTTAAAGATCGGAGAAGTCGGCTGGATCGAGAAGGACCGGCCGAAGTGCGGCCCGAACGACGCGATCTGCCGGCCGCTGGCCCTCGCGCCGTGTACGTCCGATGTGCACACCGTCTACGAGGGTGCCGTCGGCGACCGCCACAACATGATCCTCGGGCACGAGGCCCTCGGGATCGTCGACGAGGTCGGAAGCGAGGTCAAGAGCGTCAAGAAAGGCGACCGCGTGATCGTCCCGGCCATCACCCCCGACTGGGGCGACGAGGCCGAGCAGCGCGGGTACTCCTCGCAGACCACCGGGCCGCTCGGCGGCTGGAAGTTCTCGAACTTCAAGGACGGTGTCTTCGGCGAGTTCTTCCACGTGAACCATGCGGAATACAACCTCGCGAAGTTGCCCCCGGACATCTCCCTCGAGGCGGCCGTCATGATCCCGGACATGATGAGCACGGGTTTCATGGGCGCGGAGAACGCGAACATCCCGATCGGCGGCACGGTCGCCGTCTTCGGCATCGGCCCCGTCGGCCTCTGCGGCATCGCCGGCGCGAAGCTGCGCGGCGCCGGGCGGATCTTCGCCGTCGGCACCCGGCCCAAGCCCGTCGAGATCGCGAAGAAGTACGGCGCGACCGACATCATCAGCTACAAGAACGGCAACGCCGCCGAGCAGATCCTCGAGCTGACCGATGGTGCGGGCGTCGACTCGTGCATCACCTCCGGGGGCGGACCGGACATCATCATGGACGCCATGAAGGCGGCCAAGGCCGGGTCGTACATCTCGAACAACAACTACTTCGGCAAGGGCATGACCGACAAGGACTGGATCCCGCTCAACCGTGCCGACTGGGGCGTCGGCATGGCGAGCAAGCAGCTCATCACCGGCCTCTGCCCCGGCGGCAAGGTCCGGATGGAGCGGCTCGCCTCGATCATTCAGACCGGGCGCATGGACCCGGCGCTCATGGCGACCCACGTCTTCAAGGGCCTTGACAAGATCGAGGACGCGCTCGCCATGATGAAGACCAAGGGCCCGGACGTCATCAAGCCCGTCGTCATGTGCGAGTAGTACCTCGGATTCGGTGCTCGGTACAGCAATCTCTCGAATTTTTTCAATAACGCGTACAGGGTCTGTCATGGAACAACGCGGCATCTCGGAACCCTTCGAGCAGGGTGCCGTCCTCTTTCCGGGCCTCGAGTTCAGGGCGATGGAGAAGCCCTGGTACTCCCACCCCGCCCGGAACGGGGTCTTTTTAAAGGACCCCGTAACGACGAAAGAGACCGGCGGAGCGTTCAGCTACCACCTCGTCCGGGTTTCGCGGAACTGCGAGGTCGCGGACCACGACCACGAGTTGCAGTGGGTATGGAACGTGGTTCCCGCGGGCAAGGGTTCCTTCCTTGTTGACGGAAGGGAGGCTCCTGTCGCGCAGCCAGGGCAGACGGTCGTCACACCTCCTCGGACTCATCACACGGTCAGCGCCGGCAACGACGAGCTCTCTCTCCTCGCGCCCTTCGTACCGGCGCTGGCGTAATAAAAATAGTCGGTCTGATCTCCCCGGCGGGGGAGAGAACTCCCCCGTTTTCAGACACGGGAGGAGGTGAGCGGCGATGCCCGGGAATGAAGAGCGGTGATTCGAGATATCCGCGAGCGGCAGGAAAGGGTGACGTCCCCGCTCCCCCTGACTGAATGCGGTGAACTACACCCTATCATACCAACGAAAACAATGCGATTGCTATGAGTGAAGCTATCGAGGCTCCGGTACACGCCGGGGTCAAGGTACTGGATCAAATCAGCGACAAGGATGCGAATGAAATGAGTGAAACTGTTGATACCCCGCATTACACCGGGGTTAAGATGATGGACCCGACCTCGACGGCGGGCCCCATCGGGCTGCTCGGGTTCGGGATCGCGACGGTCCTGCTGAGCCTGGTGAACGCCGGGTATTACCCGCTGGACTCGATGGTCGTTATGATGGGCGCGTACGTGGGATTCGCCATGGTGATCACCGGCTATATGGAATGGAGGAAAGGAAATTCGTTCGGTGCGGCGGCGTTCTTCACCTTCGGCTTCTTCTGGCTCTCCTTCACCGGCCTGCTCATCCTGCCGGCGCTCAAAATCGCCGCTGCCCCCAGTGCCACGGCGATGGCCGCGTACCTGTTCATGTGGGCGCTCTTCGCCTTCGTGACGTTCATTGTCACCCTGAAATTCAACCGGGCGCTCCAGTTCATCTTTCTGGTCGTAGCCATTCTCTTCGCCCTGCTGGGGCTGGGATATCTCACCGGGAACACGCTCTTCACGACGCTCGGTGGGTACGTGGGGATCATCGCCGGATTCGCCGCGGTGTATACCGGGTTCGGGCAGGTGCTGAACGAGGTGTACGAGAGAACAATTGTTCCGTTAGGGTGAACTCGAGGCCGGATCCGAGGATTCACGATGTTCGCTGTAAGAAGTCGTCCCCAGGAATGCGTCGACGAGCGCCTTCGTGCAGCTTTTGTCGGCACAGAGAGCAGCACACACCCCGTGATCCGGGTCGGACTCCTCGGTTGCGGCAACATCAGCCACCTGATCGCGGCTCAAACCGGGGGCTTCGAGATCGCGGCCCTCTACGATCAGGCTCCCGAGCGGGCCTGCGAGCTCGCGGAGCGCTGCGGGGGAAGGGCCTGCGACTCGTTCGAGGCGTTCGCAGCCGCCGACGTCGACCTCGTGGTCGAGGCGGCCTCGGTCGGCGCGGTGCGGACCCACGGCGAGGCCGTGCTCCGGGCCGGCAAGGACCTCGTCGTGATGTCGGTCGGGGCGCTCGCCGATCCCGCCTTCCTGTCGCGCCTCCGTTCGGCAGCTGTCATGTCAAGACGCAGGGTCTACATCCCGAGCGGTGCGGTGATGGGGCTGGACAACCTCAAGATCGGCCGAATCGGCGGGATCGATCGCCTCGTGCTCAGGACCACGAAGAGCCCGGCATCGCTCGGGCTCCGGGTAACCGAACGGACACTCGTCTTTCGGGGACGGGCAGACGAGTGCGTTAAGGCCTTCCCGAAGAACATCAACGTCTCGGCCGCGATCGCGCTCGCGGCCGGGCGGGAGGTCGAGGTCGAGCTCTGGGCAGACCCGGCCGTGGACCGGAACATCCATGAGATCCGCGCCGAAGGGCCCTTCGGCGATGCGTATATCCGGATCCGGAACGTCCCGAGCCCGGACAACCCGGCGACATCGTACCTCGCGGCCCTCTCGATCCTGGTGCTGCTCCGCGACCTCGGCGAGCCGATCGTGGTGGGGACGTGACCGGGGTTCCGCTCACGGATCTCCTCGCGTTCGTCGCGGAGAAAGCACCGTTGGCACTGACCCATGACGTCGACTGATCGACGCGAGGACGTCCTCGTCCTCGCGCACAACTACGTTCGCCGCGAGGTCCAGGACTACGCGGACGTCGTCGGCGACAGCCTCGAGCTCGCGCGGGCTGCTGTCGCGAGCGAAAAACCGTATCTCGTCGTGGCAGGCGTGGACTTCATGGCCGAGACCGCCGCGATCCTGAATCCCGACAAGACCGTGGTTCACCCGGAGCCGCTCAGCCAGTGCGCGATGGCGGCGCGGCTCACCGTCGCCGAGATCGAGCGCGCCCGCGCTCGCTATCCCGGCGTCCCGGTTGTCACGTACGTGAACTCGTCGGCCGCGGTCAAGGCGGTCTCGGACATCTGCTGCACCTCGGCGAACGCCGTCCGCGTGGTCGAGAGCCTCGATGCCCCGAGGGTGATCTTCGCGCCCGACCGGAACCTCGCCGCGTACGTCGCGGCCCGGACCGGAATAGAGGTGATCCCTGTGCCGGCACTCGGCTGCTGCCCGACGCACCAGTCCCTCTCAAGCAGCGACCTCGAGGACCTGATCTGCATCCATCCCAAAGCCGAGGTGATGGTCCACCCCGAGA
>DUGU01000016.1 GCA_013331215.1 Methanoregulaceae archaeon | reverse complement strand
GGCCGCAGGGCCACGACATCATCCGGACGTGGGCCTTCTACACGATCCTCCGCTCGCTCGCCCTGACCGGGGAGAAGCCCTGGGAGCAGATCCTGGTCAACGGTATGGTCCTGGGCGAGGACGGATTCAAGATGTCCAAGTCGCGCGGCAACATCATCGCGCCCGAGGAGATCCTCTCGCAGTACGGGGCCGACGCCCTCCGGCAGTGGGCTGCGGCCGGCGCTGCCACCGGCTCGGACATCCAGTTCAACTGGAACGACGTGGTCGCGGCCTCGCGCTTCCAGACGAAGTTCTGGAACATCGCGCGCTTCGCCCTGCTCCAGGTCGGGCGCGAGGAGGTCGGGGAGGGGACGCCGACAGCGCTCGCGGACCGCTGGCTTCTTGCGCGGCTCTCGAACCTCGTGGCCGAGGTGACGGTCGCGATGGACGGGTACCAGTTCGACCGCGGGCTCAAGGCTGTGCGCGAGTTCGCGTGGGAGGTGCTCGCGGACGAGTACATCGAGCTCGTCAAGGGCCGACTCTACGGCGAGGGCGAGGCCCGGGTCGGAGCCGTCCGGACGCTCGAGACCGCGATCGACCTCCTCTGCCGCCTGCTCGCGCCGTTCGTGCCGTCCTTTGCCGAGGAGGTCTTCTCGTACCTCGGTCGCGGCTCGGTCCACGCGCAGCCCTGGCCGGAGTTCGCGTCCGACGACCCGCAGGCGATCGGAGACGGCGAGCTCCTGGCCTCGATCGTGGCCGAGGTCCGCCGGTACAAGCACGAGCGTGGCATGGCCCTGAACGCGCCGCTCGGGCATGTGACGGTCATGGCGCCACGCGCTATCGACGACGGGGGGGACGCGGGCCGCGCCCTGAACGCGGACCTCAAATGGCAGGTAGGCACGGGCGGGCTCTCGCGCGAGCTCGTGGACGTGAAGTTCGATATGGCCGTGGTGGGTAAGGCCTTCCGGAAGGACGCGCCCGTGTTCATGGCGGCCGTCCGGGCCATGCCGAAAGAGGCGCTCGCCGGGAACACCGCGACGGTCGAACTGAACGGGGCCGATGTCGCGGTCCCTGAGGGCGCGTTCTCGCCGGTCTACGTCTCGCTCGTCGGCGGCGAGCAGGTCGACCTCGTCACCGTCGGCGACGTGCTCGTGACCGTTCGACGGTCCGCCTGATCGCGCCCTCGACGAAGGTCGCGATCTCTTCCGGCTCTTTTCCCGCGTCGACGAGGACGAACCTGGCGGGCTCTGCCTCGGCGAGGTCGAGGTACGCAGTCTGAACTTTCTCGAGGGTTGTCGCCTCCTCGAAGTGCTCGCGCCGTTCGTGCGCCCCGATCCGTCGCACGGCCTCGTCCACGGCGAGGACGAGGAGGAAGGTCTGGTCCGGCGGGACCGTCCAGCCGTCGTGGAGGGCCCGGAGCCAGCCGAGCGGGTCGGGGATGCGCCCGGCGAGCACGACCGACTGGTAGGCATACCGCGAATCCGAGTATCGATCCGAGATGACGAGTTTTCCTGCCGCGAGCGCGGGCCGGACCACGGTCGCGATATGGGCCGCGTGGTCCGCGGCGAAGAGGAGGGCCTCTGCGATCGGGTCGACTTCCTCGGCGATACCGCGGCGGACGGCCACACCTGTCCATGCCGTCGTCGGCTCCCGCGTGAAGACCGGGTCGAGGTCGGCGAGCCGGGCCTCGAGGGAACGGACGAGGGTGGACTTGCCCGTGCCGTCGATCCCCTCGAGCGTGATCAGGGCCACGCGCCCCTCCTGACCGCGTCGAGCGGAATTGCGCCGCGGTGGACCGCCGTCGCGACGATCGCGCCGTCGTACCCCGCGTCGGCGAGGAGGTCGAGGTCCGCTGTCGAGGCCACGCCGCCGCCGTAGAGCAGGGGGTGGTCCGAGGCCGAGCGGACGCGGGCGAGCAGGGCCGGGTCGAGCCCGCGACGGGTGCCGACGGAACCGACGTCGAGATAGAGGTGGCCCGCGAACGCGAGGCCGCGGACCCGCTCGAGAAACGCGACCGGGTCCTCGCCGCGGGGGAGTACGTGCCCGTTCCGGCAGTCGAGCGAGAGGACGCCGTCAGGGCAGTCGCCGAGGGCGTCGGCGGCCGTCTCGGTGCCGAGCACCGGCACGAACCCCGTTGCAGCCCTGCACGCTATCGCCGAGGTGAAACCCGCATCGACGTAGCAGACCGCGACACAGGGGGCGAGGCGGGAGATCAGCGCGTCGTGATTCCCCGTCCTCATAATCCGGTCGAGGTCCGCGATGTAGACGTGCCGCGGCCGGAGGGCCGCGAGGTACTCCTCCGGCTCGGCCGATGGCGCGAGGCCCCAATCGAGCGGCCGGTACGTCTCGCGCGCCCCCGCAGCGCCGTGGACCACGAGGCCGCTCTTGAGGTCGACGGCGAGGATCAGATCCATCCGCTGATTGGGTGTGCGCTCGGAGCAGAGATGCTTTTCTCCGGATGCGGCGGTTCCGGCAGCTTCGGAACCCCTATTAACGGGAGCGCATATATCTGCTCTATGCAACTGCTTGTCAGCCCGAGCAGCCTCGAGGAGGCCGAGCGCGCGCTCGCCGCTGATATCATCGACGTCAAGCGGCCGGCCGAGGGGTCGCTCGGAGCGAACTTTCCCTGGGTGATCCGCGGGATCAAGGGGATGACCGAGAAGCCGGTCTCGGCCGCGATCGGCGACTTCGACAACCACCCCGGCGGCGCCGCCCTCGCCGCGCTCGGGGCCGCGGCGGCCGGCGCGGACTATATCAAGTGCGGCCTGATGGTCGCGGGTGTGGACGAGGCGCGCTGCATCATCGAGGGCGTGGTGCGGGCGGTCAAGGACGACTACCCGGGCCGGCAGGTCGTCTTCGCGGCGTACTCCGACTACGAGCGGCTCGGCACGATCTCGCCGTTCGCGGTGATCCCGCTTGCGGCCGAGGCTGGCGCCGACGTCGTGATGGTCGACACGGGCAGAAAGGACGGGCGGTCCACGTTCGAGTTCATGGACGAGGTCACCCTCTCCCGGTTCGTCGAGGCCGGCCACGAAGCCGGCCTGGACGTCGCGCTCGCGGGTTCGCTCGTCTTCGACGACCTCCCCGCGCTTCGCCGGATCGATCCGGACATCATCGGCGTCCGGGGCATGGTCTGCGGCGGCGACCGGAC
>DUGU01000271.1 GCA_013331215.1 Methanoregulaceae archaeon | reverse complement strand
GGATCTCCTGGTGGTCGTACACGAGCATGCAGCCCGGGCAGTCGACCACCACGAGGTCGATCGCGTCGCGGCTGCGGGCGTCGCTCGCCTCGCGGTTGAGGATCGACGGCTCGTCGCGGTGGCCTGTGAGGTACCGGCCGAAGAGGTCCTTGACCCCACCGCAGCAGTTGGTGTCGTAGACCGAGGGGACGTGCCGGGCGCCGGTCGTGGAGACGAGACGCCGGAGCGCCCGGTACCCGCGGTCGTCGCGGGTCGCGGCACGGAAGTGGCAGCTCAGGTGGATCCCCACGCGGAGCCCGGCGAGGGAGCCGGCGACCTCGGACCTGAGCTCGTCCCGCCGGGCGTCGAGGACCTGGAGGACGTGGAGGATCGCGTACCGGGATGGTGGCTCGACCGTGCGTCCCACCTTCTCGAGCCGCGCGTTCACGGCCGCGCGGTTCAGCGGGTTCTCGAGCAGGTCGAGTGTCTCCCGGTACGTCGAGTAGCAGGTCGGGCAGACCCCGACTCCCGTCGCGACGCCCCCGGTCTCCATCGTCTCGGCCATGACCGTGAGGTTCCGCGCGCCGACCAGGACGTGCTCGGCGAGGCCGATCTCGCCGAGGTAGTGGGGCGCGCCGCAGCAGCAGGTCTCGTCCGTCGACCGCCGGACTCCGATGCCGAGCCGGTCGAGGAGCAGGTCGGAGGAGGCGGCGATCCCCGGGTAGTTGAAGGCGCAACAGGACTGGAACCCGTAGACCTCGTCGGGCACGGGTACCGCCGGCGGCGGCCGGTGATCGACGGCGGCGAGCACGACCGCACGGGCGTCCGGCTGCGGGCCGAAGAGCTGCCGCAGCTCCTCCGCGGCCCCGGCCGTCACCACGCGCCGGTAGCCCAGCTTCTTCTGCGCGAACGCGAGCGGGTCGAGGCTGCGGGTGTAGAGCGGGAGGAAGCCGGTCGCCGGGATCATCCCGGCCATGCGGACGAACTCGCGGAAGGGCCGGAGCCCCATCCGCGCCTCGTAGAGCGCGTTGACCATCGCTCCCACGCTGATCCCCCGCGGGCAGGCGACCGCGCACCGCAAGCACTGGACGCAGGCGTCGATCTCCAGGCCGAGGGGCCGGTTCTCGGCGATCGCGGCCGTGACCCTGCGCGGGAGGAACGCGAAGTCCGTCTCGAGCGCCCCCGGGCAGAAGGGCGTGCAGGTGCCGCACTGGAGGCAGCGGGAGGCGGCGGCGACCCGAGGATCGGTGCGCGGGAGCCGGGAGACGAGGCCGTCGTCGATCGCGGCCCCCATGGCGGCGGCGTTTTCCGGCTTCAATGTCAACTGCACTGCGACCAACCCGGTTCGATGGAACCCTGAAGGGACTCGATAAACCCCACAGAACAGTGCAGCGAATAGGAACGGGAGTATTAATATCTATCTCCCTGGATATCCGCCGCCATACCGCATCCTTTTACGGCCCGGATCACAAACTCCTTGACGAGCATGCGGGTGATCGGGATTGACCCCGGGTACGGCCGGGTCGGCTGGGGCGTGGTCGAGGGCGAGCGGCACGAGCTGGCCTCCCGGGCGTGGGGCTGCATCGAGACGGCGAAGGAGTCGCCGATCCCGGCCCGGATCCTGGAGGTCTGGCGGGAGCTGAACCGGCTCCTCGAGGCGTGGTCTCCCGACGGCATGGCCATCGAGACCCTCTACTTCTCCAAGAACGTGACCACGGCCATGCAGGTGGCCGAGGTGCGCGGGGTCATCCGGCTGGCCGCGGCCGAACGCGACCTTCCCGTCGCGGAGTACACGCCGAACCATATCAAGCAGGCGGTCACGGGCTCGGGCCGGGCCGAAAAGCGGCAGGTGCAGGAGATGGTCCGGCGGGTCCTCGCGCTCGACGAGCTCCCCCGGCCGGACGACGCGGCCGACGCGCTCGCCTGCGCGGTCTGCCACCTGCACCGGACGCGGTGATACCGGCCCCCGCACCCTTTTGACGAGCTCGCGGCCGGGATCCCATCGCCACACCCGGTTCCGATCTGTGCACCGACGTAGTTTCCCAAACCCGGATGCCGGCGAGGACCTCGCGCCGGAGCGATGAAAATCTATGCTTCGATCGAATTCTACGTGTCCGGCCTGCGCGGGAGGCTTCGGCCTCCCATGCGGAAGAGAGTCGCGAAGTCGTGCGAAGATCGAACCGCCGATTAAGAACCATTAACCATTCGGCGCACGTGAAGGAGAGTGGTGAATACGATTGGAACGACAGTCCGTCAAGTCCCGTATTCTGCGCTCCGTCGGATATGACGGCGCCACGAAAACCCTGGAGATCGAGTTTCAATCGGGGATTGTATACCAGTATTCGGGGGTGCCTTCGAAAGTCCATACGGAACTCATCCGTTCGGACCCGATCGGGCAATACTTCTCCGACAAGATCCGGAACCGGTTCCAGGCAAAACAGGTGGCTTCGTAGATCGCACTCCCGGCGATGCGGCCGGCTCGCTCGCCTCCGCGGTCTGCCACCTGCGCCGGACGCGGTGAGGACGCCGATCCCGCGTTGCGGCGCGTTGCCGGGACGGAGCTCTTAACGCCGGTCCGGGCCCCATATTTAAAGAGAGGTGATAGATGTTCGCGTATCTTGAGGGAACGGTCGACTCGGTCGACGAGCGGTCGGCCGTGATCGACGTGGGCGGCGTCGGCTACCGGGTCTTTGTCACGTACCCGACGGTACAGGCCCTGCGGGGCGTCGAGGGACAGGTCCGAATCCAGACCCACCTCGCCGTGCGCGAGGACGCCTGGACCCTCTACGGCTTCCTCGACCCGCGCGACCTCGAGGTCTTCCGCGTGCTCCTCGGGGTCAACAAGATCGGGCCGGCCCTCGCCCTGAAGATCCTCGGCGAGATCCCGGTCGAGGAGCTGGTCCGGGCCGTGCGGGCCGAGAACGAGGCCGTGCTGACGAGGGTGCCGGGGATCGGGGCCAAGTCCGCGCGGCGGCTCGTCCTCGAGCTGCGCGACCGCCTTCCGGCCCCCGGCGCCGCCGCGGGCGCGGTGCAGACCCCGATCGGGGTTACGGACGCCGCCGCCGACGCCGCAGCCGCCCTCGTCGCGCTCGGCTTCACGCCCCGCGAGGCCGCGGACGCGGTCGAGGCCGCGGTCTCCGAGTCGCCCGGGGCCGACCTCCAGGGCCTGATCCGCGGGGCGCTCGCCCGCCTCAGGAGGGGCTGATGGCCGAGCGCGAGGTCTCGCCAGCGCCCATCGCGGGCGAGCCCGAGGAGGAGGCGATCCGCCCGGCCTCGCTCGAGACGTTCATCGGCCAGCCCGAGGTCCGGGAGGCGCTCAAGATCGCGATCGAGGCCGCGAAGGTCCGGGGCGAGCCTCTCGACCACATCCTTTTCTCGGGGCCGCCCGGCCTCGGCAAGACCACGCTCGCGCACATCATCGCGAAAGAAATGGGTGCCGCGATCCGGACCACGACGGGGCCCGTGCTGGAGAAGCCCGGCGATCTCGCCGCCCTGCTTACCGCGCTCAGCGAGGGGGACGTCCTCTTCATCGACGAGGTCCACCGGGTCTCGCCCGTGGTCGAGGAGGTGCTCTACTCGGCCATGGAGGACTTCTTCATCGACGTGATGATTGGCGAGGGGCCGGGCGCCAGATCGATCCCGCTCGATCTCGAGCGGTTCACCCTGATCGGTGCGACCACGAAGATCGGCAACCTCGGCGCGCCGTTCCGTGACCGGTTCGGGATCGTCAGCCGGCTCAACCTCTACGACGAGGCCGACCTGGTCCGGATCGTGACGCGCTCGGCCGGGATCATGCGTATCCCGGTCACGCCCGACGGCGCGCTCGAGGTCGCGCGGCGCTCGCGCGGCACGCCGCGGATCGCGAACAGGCTGCTCCGCCGGGTCCGCGATTATGCGCTCGTCCGGGGCGACGGCACGGTCACGCGGGAGATCGCGGACCACGCGCTCTCCATGCTCGGCATCGACCGGCTCGGCCTCGATGATCTCGACCGCCGTATCCTCGGCGCCATCGTCAACGACTTTGCGGGCGGCCCCGTCGGGGTCCGGACGATCGCGATCGCGGTCGGCGAGGAGGTCCGGACGGTCGAGGAGGTGTACGAGCCGTACCTGATCCGGATCGGCTTCCTGAAGCGGACGCCGCAGGGCCGAGAGGCGACGCCGGCCGCCGCGGCCCATCTGGCGGCGTACCACGCCGACCACTGCCGGGTCTAGTCCTTTCCGAGCAGCTCGAGCGCGGCGGCCGCGAAGGCGGCCACGCCCGCCTCGAGTACAGGCTTCGGGTCCGGAGCGTAGGTCGACGTTTGGAGGTGGCCGCTCCCGCAACCAACCGAGAAATAGCAGAGCGGGACCGGCGGGTCGGCCGTGCCGAACGCGCCGAAGTCCTCCGACCCCGACGACGGTCCGCGCGATTCGACCCGCTCCTGCCCGAGCGCGGCTCCGACCGCGTCCCGGACCCGCCGGACCAGCGCCGAGTCGTTCACGAGCGGCCTGGCCCCCTGATCGAGGATCGTGAGCACCGGCAGCCGATCCTCGGGAACGCCGGCCGCCCGTGCCAGGCCGGTGGCGATCCGCTCAATCGCGGAGAGGAGCTGCACCCGGACGTCGTCGTCGAAGAAGCGGATGTCGATCCCGAGCAGGACCTCGTCGGGGATCGCGTTGTGTTTGACGCCGCCGTGGATCATGGCGACCGTGACCACGCCGAAGGCCAGGGGATCGAGCTCCCGCCCGACGATCGCCTGGAAGGCGACCACGCACTCGGCTGCGAGGAGGACGGGGTCGCGGGTCTCGTGCGGGTGGGCAGCGTGCCCCCCGAGGCCGCGGACAAGGAGGTCGATCGTCTCGGACCCAGCCGATGCGGAGCTCTCGGCGAAGAGGATCGTCCCCTCGGCGTACCCGGGCATGGCGTGGAGGGCGATCGCGAAGTCCGGCCGCCCGACGCGCTCGTACAGCCCGTCGGCGATCAT
>DUGU01000193.1 GCA_013331215.1 Methanoregulaceae archaeon | reverse complement strand
TCGGCGCGATCTTCCTGCTCTTCACGATCGGGTTCGAGTTCTGCCTCGCCGACCTGACGGATCCCCGGTACTTCGGTATCGCGGCCGTCGGCGTGGCGATGCCCTGGCTCGGCGGATACCTCACGATGGTCGCCATGGGGTACGGGACAGCCCCGGCTCTCTTCATGGGCGCAGCCCTGACCGCTACCAGCATTGCGATCACGGCGAACGTGCTCAAGGAACTCGGCAAGCTCGATACGCAGGCCGCGAAGGCGATCGTCGGCGCGGCCGTGATCGACGACATCCTCGCGCTCCTGGTGCTCGGTCTCACGACGGACATGATCCAGGGGTCCATCTCGCTTCCCGCCCTCGCCACGAGCCTCGTCTCGGCCGTCCTCTTCATCGGCCTGGGACTTCTGGCCGGGGTGAAGATCGTCTCCCCTCTGCTCGCGTGGCTCGACTCTCGGCCGCTCGCGCGACAATACCCCGAGTTCGTCTTCATCAACGCACTGGCGTTCGCCTTCCTGTACGCGATGGTCGCCGAGCTGATCGGGCTCTCGGCGATCGTGGGGGCGTTCATCGCGGGGGTCGCCTGTCGCGACGTCACCCTCCGCCACAGTAAGGACCCAAAGGAGGGGGCCGAGTACCTCCAGGTCATTTTCGGTGCGATCTTCTTTGTCTCGCTCGGGATCATCGTCGACCTCCATGCGCTTACTCCCGCCGTCGCGCTCCTGGTCGTCGCAGTCACCATCGTTGCGATGGCGACGAAGCTGATCGGGTGCGGGCTCCCTGCCCGGCTCTTCAGATATTCGTGGCACGATGCGGCCGTCATCGGGTTCGGGATGGCTCCACGGGGCGAGGTCGCGATGATCGTGGCCCTTATCGGGCTGAACGCCGGTTTGATCGGCCAGGACATCTTCATCACGGTTATCATGATGAGCCTTGTCACGACCGTGATCACGCCGATCGTCTTCCAGAACTGGCTCCTCCGATCCCGCCCCTCGGATGCTGCCGATTCTGTCCCGGAATCGCGATAGATACGGCACGCGGGTACCACTGCAGCGCCACCTCCGGGCTCAGGATCTCCCATCTCTCCGTGTGAGAGAACCTGCCCGGAGTCCATAAGCGTCACAGCCGTGTCGGTTGGGATTAATCAAGAGTGGGCTCACAGAGTACCATATGACCCTCGGGAGGAGGATCGCGGGCCTCTTCCGCCTGGACGACGAGACCTGACGGCGCCACGCCAACCCCTGGAGCGTCCTCCTGTGCAATACGGCCCTCCCGGTACTGATCCTCGCGTTCTGGAGCCGGTTCTGGCTCGGGTGGTGGGCGCTCGTGCCGGTGGCGATCGCGCTGCTCTGGACCTGGCTCAACCCGCGCATCTTCCCCGCGCCGCGGTCCTTCGACCATTGGACCTCGGAGAGCGTGCTCGGCGAGCGCGTCTGGCTCAACCGGGATGCCGTGCCTGTCCCGGCCTACCACCGCAAGGCCCCGAACGTCCTCTCGGCCGTCAGTGGAGTCGGGGTGCTCTTCGTCTCCTGGGGAGTGCTCACGCTCGAGGTCTGGCCGACCCTCTTCGGCGCCGCGCTCGTCTACCTTGGTAAACTCTGGTTCCTCGACCGCATGGCCTGGCTCTGGCACGACATGCGGGACACCACTGAGGAGTACCGGGGGTTGGCAGCTCACCGGGAGACGTGACATGGGATGCCACCCGCGGCGTTGGAGGCATCGGCGCGGCGGAGTTTGGCGGTCCGGACAACCCCTTCCGAGACCTCTGCACGGGAAGAGCCGATCGGGCTGCACGCAATGGGCGAGGCTCGACGGTGATAAAGAAAGACAGAGTGCGACCCCCTGACGGTATCCGCACAGGCTGAGCCAGGCAAGAGAGGGGCCGCCAGAAAAAATTCGCGCCAGAGGTGTTAAGGACGTCTGTTGCACTTACAATAGGACATGCAGTGATGAAGCGTCGAGGAGCGATCTGCCGGCACTTGGCTCCGATGCAACGCCAGGCCGCGTCGGCGATCATGATCGTGTCGCGCCGGCCGTCTCGGCCAGTCTCCAACCCGAAGTGATCGCAGAGCTCGAGTACGTTGTCGCCGCCCACGACCACGACGATCACATTGGGGGCATAGTCGGCGTCCTGCCGCAGGTGACGGTCGGCGAGTTCGTGACCAATGGCGTGCTGGCCTTGACCTGCAAAACGAATGGGTCTCGGCCAGGAACACGGGCACCGAGACGGTGCAGATGGCGGGCTGCACCTTCTCCGAGGAGGGGTCGATCCATGTCTATACCTTCCCGCCGTTCGTGCTCGCAGCCGGGGCGACCGTGACAGTCCGTACTAGCACCGGCACAAATACGGCCACCGACCTCTACCGGGGCCCTTGGGTCGTCGGTCTGGAACAATACCGGCGACACGGCCACGTTGAAGGGGCCTGATGGCGGCGTGTTATCGTCGCTGACGAGGCCGTGATCTAAGTGGTTCCGGGAGCGCTCATCAGCCATGACGGCTTTGGTAGGTTATGATGTTGGACCGTACGCCACCGAAATGCCGATTACGAGAAGCACAGCACCGGGCTTGATTTTAGCGGAACTCGAATATATGGGCCTTGTCGAGGATATCTCGGAGGATCAGGAAGGGTTATGTATCCCCGGGCTCGAGACGGATGCGGCCGGCGAAGACCGCATCGACCTCCTCTTCGAGCCCGGCGAGCAGCGCCGCCCGCTCCTTCTCCTTCTGCTCGGCCACGCGGGTGAGGCCGGTCCGCTCGTCCGCGAGCACGACCGCGCGATGGTCGAGCTGCCGCAGGCGGCATGCGAGCCGCTCCCGGTCCTGTGCTACCGGCGATGCCGCGAGCTCCCGTTCGAGCGCGGCGGCCTCCTCCACCACCCGGGCATGGTCGTCCGCACGCGAGCCCACGGCGGCGGCGACCGCGGCGGGGTCGTCGAAGAGCGGGTCGCCCTCCTTCGGCGCGATCTCCCCGGCGGCGATCAGGTCGCGGACAACGGCGAGACCTCCGGCGAGGAGGGCTGCGAGGGTCGTGCCGTCCCCGGCGAGGGGCTCGGCGAGCGTGGACTGAAGGTGATGGAGTCTCGTCGAGGTCTGTCGATCTCCGCGTTTCGCGACGAGCCGTTCGGCCCGGCGCAGGACCTGGATCAGGCTCTGCGCCTGTACGCGATGGGCGGCCTCGAGAGCACCGGCGCGGGTCCTGAGTTCTTCGGCTTCGACCCTCCGCTTGTCGAGGTCGAGGGCCGCGGGCGACCCGTTCAGGGCTCCGAGTTCGGCCTCCGCCCCCGCCCGCTCGCTGGCCAGAACGGCGAGCTCGGACGCTGCCCCGTCCGACCTCCTGACCGCGTCCTGCTCCTCGGACTCGAGGACGGCCATGCGCTCGAGCCGGTGTCGAAGCGTCTCCAGGGCCGCGAGCTCGCGCTTCTCCTCGCCGAGGGCCGCCGTCATCGCGTTCAGAGCGTGCCCGATGAGATCGATATCCGTTTTGATGGCACTCATCTCGCCGGGCAGGACCGCCCGAAGGTACCGGCCCTGGCCGCGCAGCGCCGAGACCGCGCATTTGAGAAGCGCGCTCGCGGCGGCGTAGAACTCGTGCGAGTCCTCGGGGAGCGGGCGCGCAAGGCAGGACTCCAGCGCCCGCACGAACGCCGGTAGTGTCGTCCTCGAGATCTGCTCGAGCTTCGGGTGAAGGGCGATATCCCAGTCCGCCCGAGCAAGCTGTTCGAGACGGGCCTGGAGGCTGGCGACACCTTTCCGCACTTTCCGGGACGGCTCCTCGAATGCGGGCCCCGCACGCGCCCTGATCGCGGCCTCCTCTTCATCGATGAGCTCCGGCAGCTTTCCGAGATCCGCAGGGGTTCCCGCCGACGGCCCCTCTTTCCGGCCGAGGAGATCCTTTACGAAGCGGAAGACCGGCATGATCAGTCGCTCCTCGAGATCTGCCGAATTCGACCGACGCCGTCGATCTCGGAGATCACCTCGGCCACCTCGGGCGGCACGAGCGGTTCCCACGCCTCTCCCGCGAGCATCCGGCGGCGTATCTCGGTCCCGCTGTGGCGGTCGCGCTCGTGCATCGCATCCGTGTGGGTGGGGATGCCCGCCTCGGCAAAGAGGCGGACCACGAGCGGATTCGCCGAGTGGACGATCTGGAACGGGGGGGTCATGGACATGACGTGGGCGGCCCAGATCGCATTGCGCCGGATATCCTCGATCGGGATGACGTAGAACGGCACCCCGAGCCCCGCGAGCGAGCGCGTGAGCATCAGCACGCGCTCCCCGGCCGTAAACGGGTTCTGGAGCTCGTGCGAGAGCTGGGCCGAGCCGATCCCGATCACGATCTCATCCGCGGTCTTCGCGATCGCGGAGAGGACGGCGTGGTGGCCGTTGTGGTACGGCTGGAACCGGCCGATGTAGAACGCGCGCTTCACGTCTTCACCGCCAGACGAGCGACCTTCGCCGCGAATGCGCCCGCGACGAAGCCGGCGTCGATGTTCACGACCGCGATCACCGAGCAGGACTGGAGCATCGAGCCGAGGGCCGCCTGCCCCGCCCCCTTGAAACCGTAGCCTGTCGAGACCGGCACGCCGATCACCGGCCGGTCCACGAGACCCGCCACGATTGCCGGCAGCGTCCCTTCCCGCCCGGCCGCGACCACGAAGACGTCGCATTCGAGCAGCCCCCTGAGCGCCGGGAAGAGCCGGTGGATACCGGCCGCGCCGACGTCGTACGCGCACCGGACCGTGCAGCCCATCTCCTCGGCCACCGCGCGGGCCTCCTNNCCATCCCTCCGCCTGTCGGCCGCTCGCGGCCGTCCGAGACGATCATGATGCCGGCCTCCGGCCGCTCCTCTACGGCGAGGCCGGCATCGGCCGCCGCCTCGCGGACCGCCGCGGCCTGCTCCGCGGAGACCCGCGTCACGAGGCAGCGTCCCGCGGCCTTCGCGTGAACGACGGCGATCGCGGCGAGCTGGGGCGCGGACTTGCCCTCGGCGAGCACGGCCTCGGGCAGGCCGCAGCGGAGCTCGCGGCCGAGGTCGATCCGGGCGAGCTCGCCGACCGCCTCGAGCCGGAGCCCCTCGATCTCCCGCGCCGCCGCCTCGAGCGGGATCTCGCCGGCCCGGTAGCGCTCGAGGAGCGCATGCAGTGTCCTGTTCGCTGGCATGATCTGCACTACAGATATGGGGGCACGATAAATAACTGGTGCATTCATGTCCTACCTCGTCTACGTCGCCTGGTTCGGCGCGGCCGCCGTCGCGCTCCTCTGGCTCCGCGACGCCCGGATCTTCTGGCGGACGGGCCTGCCGGGGTACCGGACGGCCGCGTACCGCGGCGTCGTCTTCACGGCCCTCGCGCTCGCCGGCGTCGGCGTCAGCTACGTCGAGTCGCTCGAGATCGGCGGCTTGGGCCTCATCCTGATCGCGCTCTATCTCCAGGGCCGGGTCGCTCGGGAACGGATCTGGACCGCCGAGTCCACGCTGGACCGCGCCACGGGCCGGGCGCCGCGGAAACAGAGATAACCCGACGGAACGGATTTTATAAGGATGCTGCAGCGACCGCGCGGAACCCGGGACTTCCTTCCGGACGAGATGGAGGCGCGCGCCGAGATCGAGGGGCGCATGCGCGAGGCGGCGCGCCGCTTCGGCTACCGGCCCGTCCGGACGCCGGCCTTCGAGGAGCTCGAGCTCTTCACCCTCCGGTCGGGGCCCGGGATCGTCAACGAGATGTACGCGTTCGAGGACAAGGGCGGACGGGCGCTCACCCTCAGGCCCGAGCTGACCGCGCCCGTGCTTCGGATGTACGTGAACGAGGCCCGGGTGCTCCCCAAGCCGCTCCGCTGGTACTACGTCGACGACTGTTTCCGGTACGAGCGACCGCAGAAGGGGCGGTACCGGCAGTTCTGGCAGTTCGGGGCCGAGCTGATCGGCACGGACTCGACCGGCGCCGACGCCGAGGTGGTCCTGCTCGCGGACGCGGCCCTCCGGGCGGCCGGCGTCGAGTACGAGCTGAAGGTCGGCCACCTCGCCCTCCTGCGCTCGCTCCTCGCCGACCTCGACGAGGCCGCGCGGCGGACGGTCATGGGCCTGCTCGACAAGCGCGAGATGAACGCGCTCGGGGATGCGCTCACCGACCTCGACCGCGCCGACCTGCTCGGTTCGCTCGTTGCGCTCGTGGGCGCGACCACGCTCGACGACGCGTTCGCGGTCACGGGGCCGCTGCCCGAGGAGGCGCGCCTGCGCGAGCTCGTGGCGCTCCTCGAGGCGGCCGGGCTCGAGTACTCGCTCAACTTCGGGATCGTGCGCGGTCTCGACTACTACACGGGCATGGTCTTCGAGGGCTTCGCGGCGAACCTCGGGGCGGAGAACCAGATCGTCGGCGGCGGCGCGTACCGCCTCGCGCACCTCTTCGGCGGCGAGGACACCCCGTCCTGCGGCTTCGCCATCGGCTTCGACCGGGTGATGGTCGCGCTCGGCGAGGTCGCGGTGCCGCACCGGCCCGTGGTGGCGGTCCTCTCGACTCCCGAGGGAGCGGCGAGCGCGTTCCGGGCGGCGGCCTCGTTCCGTGCAGCGGGGTTCCGGGCCGAGCTCGACCTCTCGGGGAAGGGCCTCGGCGCGCAGATGACAAAGGCGGCGAAGACCGCGGACTTCGCCGTGCTGATCGGGGCGCGGGAGGCGGAGGCCGGCGTGGTCGCGTTCAAGGAGCTCTCGACCGGCCTCCAGGAGACCCTCTGCCTCGAGGACGCCGTGGCGCGGGCCACGGGACGGGAGGTGGACGCCCCTGGCTCTCGCTGAGGAACTCGCGCGGCAGCAGCGGGCGATCTCGATCGCGGAGTTCTTCGAGAAGAACAAGCACCTGCTCGGCTTCGACTCGCCCGTGCGCGGGGTGATCACGACGGTCAAGGAGGCCGTGGACAACGCGCTCGACGCCTGCGAGGACGCCGAGGTCCTCCCCGACATCGAGATCGAGGTCCGCCGGACCGGGCCCGAGACCTTCCGGATCGCGGTCGAGGACAACGGCCCGGGGATCGTCCCCGAGAACGTCCCGTTCGTCTTCGGCAAGCTCCTCTACGGCTCGCGCTTCCACCAGATCCGGCAGAGCCGCGGGCAGCAGGGGATCGGGATCT
>DUGU01000191.1 GCA_013331215.1 Methanoregulaceae archaeon | reverse complement strand
GACGTCGTCTGGCTCTTCAACAACCTCTGAGCGGAGGACCCGCTCCGCAGCTCTTTTTGCCCAGCACCCGTCTGCGGCGCGGAGATGGCCGGCGTCTCCGCGTTCCCCGGCAATCACCGAGCGGCTCGAGTCCGTCGACGCGCCGGGCCTGGCCCCGGACCTGGAGTGATAACCGACAAGGAGCTACGCGATACGGGGAACAGGATCGCGGTCACGATCGATCGACCGATGGAAGCCGTTGAAGTCCACGGGCCGTCGGTGAACGGTGTGAACATGACCGGGATCACGGTGGAGTACCCTCCACTGTGGGCGCTGCCGACGGGATGCTCGCGCCGGGACTCGGGCAGCATTCCCTGGAAGCCCGTCCGCGAACGCTGCCGCCCGTGTCTGGAAGGAAACCGTTTCAGAGCGCGCTGCTAACGTCCGACGACGACCGCCTCGGCGACCTCGCGCATGGTCCGGCTCTGCATGCCGGCGGTCTCGTGGAGGTGCCGGTAGTGCTCCAGGACCTCGCGAAGGAGGGCGAGGTTCGTCTCGGGCTCCCTGCCGAAGTTGTGCGGGTGCCACCAGAGGTGATAGAGGAGGCCGTGCTCGGCCGCGCAGGTCATCTCCCGCCGGATCCGGCGCACGCGGAGGCGGTCGAACGGGGCTGTCACCCGTTTGCTGGGGTAGAAGAAACGCGAGGCCGGCACGTTCACGGGCAGGGGCCCGCGCAGTCCCCCGATGTCGTGTACCCGGTAGCCCGAGAGGTTCACGAACGCGTCCGCGTACCGCACGGCCCGCCGGAAGGTCGTCTCGCCCCTCTCGTTCTTCTCGCGGTAGAGCCAGGACTGCGTATTCCGGCGATAGGCCCGGATCCCGCACTCCCGGCAGGCGGCGAGGTAGTCGTCGTTGGTCTGGTTCCGGGGGAAGACCAGGCTGGAGAGCTCGATCCCGTACTGCGCAGCAGCGCGGTTCGCCGCGTCGAGGTCCGCGCGGAACTCCTCGACCGTCTGGCCCGGCTCGAGGCAGTAGTAGTGGGAGAAGGTGTGGCTGGCGACCTCCTGCCCGTCGTGGCCGAGGACTGCCTCGACGAGCGAGCCCGCGTAGTGGAACGGGTCCTCCTCCTCGGTCTCCCCCACCGCCGCGAGCTCGGGGTAGGGAGAGAACCGGGCGTCCGCATAGCCCGGCCGCAGCGCGGGGAGCCCGGCGAGCAGGCTCTCCCGGTCCCGGTAGAAGAGGAACCCGACAAAGGCCCAGGTGGCATGGATGCCGAACTCGTCGAAGAGGGCGAGGAGGCGCGGGACGACGAGCCGGTCCCCGACCAGGTTCTCCCGGTACGCGTCGAGGGTCCGCTTGTCGCGCACGCCCCAGTAGAGTTCGCAGTCGAGCGAGACGACGAAGGTTCCGGGAGCGCCCGGCGCCGCGGGCCCCGGGCGGAGATCCCCGGCGGTCGCGGGAGCGCCTGCGGGAACGGGAAGCGGAGGAAGCGGCATGGGAGGACGGACCGGGCGCCGGGCAGAATGGCGCCGGATCAGATACCGTCCGCGAGCCCTCCACATAATACCGATGGCCGCTTCCCGGAGCTTCGGGGACATTCCTCGCAGGGGGTTTCCGGGTGCCAGGTTCATCATGGCTGCAGCCGTCCGGACGAAGAAAAAGGGATGTTATCGCCGGTTCCGCTGCAGGACCAGGGCCACGCCCGCGAGCGCGACGAGGGCGAGCGCCCCGAAGGGCAGGGCGGCCTTCGTGGTCGTCGGAACGGAGGTCTGGACGGTCTTCACCGTTGTCGGCGGCGTGGAGATCGTCGTATTCAGGGTCGGGATCGGCGTGGGGGTCGCGACCGTCGTGATCGTGGTCGGCGGCATCGTCGGGACGGTGGTGTTCGCCGTCAGGTTCGGCGTGGGCGTGGGGGTCGCGGTCTTCGTCGTGACGCCGGTGTACTCGTCCGAGTCACGGTTCACGCCGCCCTGGTTGACCGGGAAGGCCGTGACGTCGCTCACGACCGCGGCCGCGGTCGGGACCGTGCCGATCGGCGCGAGGGTATCATAGGTGACCGACGGGTTGCCGGTCACGGGCGCGAGGGTCGGGACCGCCGCCGCGATCGGGCCGGTGGAGAAGCTGCCGCTCTGGGTCGAGGCCGAGGACGAGATGTCCGTGAACTTCGAAAAGTCGCTGTTCCAGTACCGGACGTGGTCGACCGAGACGGTCAGGGGCGTGGTCCCCTCGCGGAGGGCCGTGAAGGTGACGTCGGCCACCGGGTACTTCCCCTGCGGGTAGCCGTTCCGGAAGTCGCCGAGCATGATCCGGATCATGCCGTCCGACCGGGAGGCGGCCGTGGTGTTCTGGACGCGGATCGAGGACGACGTGTACCTGATCATCGACGGGTCGAACTTGACGTCGATGTACGTGTCGGCGAAGCGCGGCTCCCAGGCGTTGTCGACGACGACCTGGACCGTGCCGATGGCGCCGACCGGGACGTCCCCGATCGACGTGACCGAGAAGACGCCCGTGTTGAACGGGACCGTCGCGGGACCGCTCGAGACCGGGATAGCCGTTACCGGGTTGGCGACTGCGCCCGTGGTCGTGGCGGAGACCGGGAGCGTGGTCGGCAGCGGGGTGAAGGTCTGGACGGGTCCCGTCGTCGCGACGGTGGTGGCTCCGGTGGTGCCCGTCGCGGTCACGGCGCCGTTGCCGACGACGGCCTTGCTCGCGATGTTCGCGCCCGTGGTGTCGGTGATGCTGTCGACCTTGATCACGATCGGCGTGTAGCCCGGCCCGATGACCTTGAACTTCATCACGATGAGCGGGTTGTCGCCCTGGGGGAAACCGTTCGTCGTGTCGGCCGCCATGACGTTCAGGTTGTGCAGGCCGACGATGTCCGCGGCCGTCGTCCGCCCCTGCTTGAACGTGGACGACTCGTACTTCAGGACCTCCATGTTCCAGTCGAGNNCCGAGAGGTCGCCCGCGGGGGGGTTCAGGTTATTGTCGTTGTACAGGGTCACCGTGACCGTGTCGCCGACCTTCGCGTTCTCCACCGCGGGGATATGGAACTTGACCATTCCGCCCGCGCTCGCTGCCGAGACGCAGCAGAATGCGAGGAGGAGGAGAGCGCAGAGCGCCGTTGCGATCTTCATTCTCAAACGGTTGAAAGCCTGGGATGATAATAATTGGGATGACTATGAGAATTCTTGAACTCACCCTGACGGAGGCCGTTGCGGGCCGGAATTTGCCGTTCGCGAAGGCGACGGCCCCCGGCAGGATGTCTCCCTTCCCGACGGCCGCCGGGACAGCGGGCCGTCGGATCTCCACCGCCCGGCCTTCACTTCCGGTCTGTCCAACACGCCGATGTCGCGGCACCGGGGGAACCTCGAACCCTTCCGCGCCGGGGTCCGCACGACGACGGCTGGCCGGATCGCGATCGTCGCGGAATCTCCGCCGGGGCTGTTGCGGGCGGCCAGACACGAAGAAATTCGTCCCCCGGAGAGCCCGGCACCGCCGACCCCATTCTGTCCTACGCCTCCGGGACGGCGCGCGTCGCCGGGCCGGGCGGGGCTCGCCGGAGCGATCGACCTGGTCCGGTCCCACGCGCTCTGCCGCTGCCGCCAGCGGGAGCGCGAG
>DUGU01000185.1:1258-3141 GCA_013331215.1 Methanoregulaceae archaeon | reverse complement strand
TCCTGGCAGCTCCCGTCCCTGCTCCTGCCGGTCTTCTTCTCCCCCATCCAGGTCGGGTATTATGCCCTCGCCTACCGGCTGATCGTGCTCCCCATGGACCTCGTCGGGGGTGCGATTCAGCAGGTCTTCTTCCAGCGCGCCTCCAACGCCNNCGAACGGGACGGAAACCTCGCCAATCTCACCGAGTCCGTCTTCACGGTCCTGCTCCGGATCGGGCTCTTCCCGATGCTGACCCTCGCCCTGATCGGCGAGGAGCTCTTCAGCGTCGTCTTCGGCGCTGCCTGGGTCGAGGCCGGCCTCTATACCCAGCTCCTGGCGGTCTGGGCCGTGGTCTGGTTCATCTCCTCCCCGCTCTCGACCATCTACATGGTCCAGGAGAAGCAGGCCTTCGGTCTCCAGGTCAACATCGCGAACTTCGTCACGCGGCTCGCGGCGATCGTCGCGGGCGGGATGCTCGGGTCGGCCCGGCTCGCGATCCTCCTCTTCGGCGTCTCCGGGATCGGGGTATACGGCTTCCTCTGCATCCGCCTGCTCATGTTCTCGGGGATCCCCATGCGCCGGACCGTCAGGCTCGTCACCGACGCGCTCCTGCCCTTCCTCCCCGTCGGCGCGGCCCTCCTCGCGCTGAGACTGATCGGTACGCCGGTCCTGATTCACCTGGCCCTTGCCTTCCTCGCGAACGCGCTCTACTACGTCTACCTACTCAGGACGGACACGCAGTTCCGGGAGATCCTCGCCGGGTTCGGAATTCCCGGGATGCGCTGAACGCTTCGCGTCCTGACAACGCGGATAAGAGAAAGAACGATAGCGAGGGATGGATTTGAACCANNGTTATGAGCCCGTCGGGATCTCCTGACTACCCTACCTCGCTTCGGGGACTAACGTGGGGTGTTCCGCGCTATATATCTATCCGTCGGGCCCGCCCGGACGCGCCAGCAGCCATAAATAGCCGAAACGCACGCCCCTCTCCATGGACGACGAACTTGCCCGCCTGCGGGAGAGGCGGATGCAGGAGATGCTCGCGGGAAAGGAGGCGCCTCCGGCCCCGGCGGCGGCCGTGCTGACCGCGACGGGCCAGAACCTCGAGGCCCTAACGAGGACCTACCCCAATCTCGTGGTCGACTGCTGGGCCCCGTGGTGCGGCCCCTGTCGCCGCGTCGGGCCCGTGGTCGAGGCCCTCGCCGGCGAGTTCGCGGGGAGGATCGCCTTCGCCAAGCTCAACACGGACGAGCATCAGCAGGTCGCGCGGCGCTACGGCATCTCGGCCATCCCGACGCTCCTCCTCTTCCGGTCCGGCGGCCTCGCCGGGCAGATCACGGGGGCGTACCCGATCGACGCGATGCGCGCCGAGCTCCTCCGGGCGTTCGGGCTGCGGTAAAAAAGTTACGGCCCGGGCTCGGCTCCCGGCGCGGGCAGCCTCGTCGAGAGCCGGAGCGCCTGCACCGCGAGGATCACGATGGCCGAGAGCGGGAGCGCGAGCACGAGCGGGTCGATCAGGTTCCACGGGGCGCCGAGGATGGTCGGCACGCCGAAGAGCGCCTGCGAGATCCCGATCGGCTTCGCCTCGGCTGCGTGCACGAAGACCGTCCAGAGGAGCCAGACCAGCGCGCCCGTGAGGAAGCTCGCCTTCGCGGCGACCGGGTCGGGCCGCTTCGAGAGGACGCCGACCGCGAAGATCGGGAGGAAAGCCGAGGCGCAGAGCCCCATGAACATCGCGGTCGCGCGGGCGATGATCGACCCGGGCATCAGGAACGCGACCCCGACCGACGCGACCATCATGACCACGCAGCCGACCTGGTTCGCCCTGACCGAGTGGGCGCAGGCGCGCCCGCGGCTCCAGACGTCGCAGACGAGGGCCGAGCCCATCGCGTGGAAGAGCGAGG
>DUGU01000185.1:0-1181 GCA_013331215.1 Methanoregulaceae archaeon | reverse complement strand
CTGGAACCAGACGTTCGTCAGCGCCCCGACCGTGAACGCGACCCCGGTCATCATCAGCAGGAACGGTCCGCCGATGGCCACGGCCCGGTTGAGCGTCCGGTCGTCCCCCGCGCACATGAACCGCACCACGAGCTGGGGCTGGGCCAGCACGCCGATCCCGACGCCGAGCACGAGCGTCGTGATGAGGGTGTACCAGATCGGGGAGCCGAGCGAGGGCATGGACGTCCACCCGGTCATGCCCTGCGACGCGAGAGTCGCGGGCACGAGCGGCGTCATCGCGTCGAGGGCGGCGTGCGCCGTGGTGACTCCCCCGAGATAGACGTACGTCAGTATGAGGAGGACGGTCATTCCGACGAGCATGACCAGCCCCTGAAACGCGTCCGTGTACATCACGGCGATCAATCCGCCGTAGACGACGTAGAGTGCGACGATCAGCGCGAAACCGAGAAGGGACGTCGTGTACGAGATGCCGAGCGTGGTCTCGATGAACCGGGCGCCGCCGATCAGGATCGCGGCCGTGTACAGCGGCATGCCCGCGATGATCACCAGGCCGGTCCCGTACTGCATGAACGGCGAGTTGTACCGCTTGCCCATCAGGTCCGGGAAGGTGACCGCGCCGAGCTTCTGCCCGAGCCGGCGCGTCGGCTTCCCGAAGACCGCGAACGCGATCAGGATGCCGAGGCCGATGTTCAGCACGGTCAGCCAGATCAGGCCCATGCCGAGGTTCGCGGCCTGACCGCCGAACCCGATGATCGCGGAGGTCGAGATGAAGGTCGCGCCGTACGAGAGGGCGATGACCATCGGGTGCCGTTTCCGGCCGGCGAGCAGGTAGTCCTCGCTGGTCTTGGTCTGTTTGTAACCGAGGTACCCGAGGGCGACCGTGATCGCGAGGTAGGCGGCCGTCGCGACCCCGAGCGTCAGGGTATCAACTGTCACTTCCCTCGCCCCGGTAGCCGTAGTAGAGTCCGTACACGATACACGCAAGCGTAAACCCGATGGCGAGGCCGTAGCCAAGCACGATCTGGGGGTCGCTGATGGCGAACATGAGCAATATCACCGAAAGGATGGCGAGAGATACCCGGAGGTGTTCTGTCGGAAACGATGCGGGGGAACCGGCGCGCGGGCTGGCTCCCTAGCTAAAGAAGAATGCGACGATGGAGGACGCTGATGAATAACGAGAG
>DUGU01000189.1 GCA_013331215.1 Methanoregulaceae archaeon | reverse complement strand
TCTCGAACGAGCCGGTGTTCGGGACCGCGATCGTGACGGGCGGAGCGCCGTCGACGGAGAACGCCACGGTGCGGCCGCTGTTCGGGCTCGCCAGCCGGGCGGTGAGCGTGTAGTTGCCGGCGACCGTGACGTTCGCGGTGTAGGTCAGGTACTCGCCGTTCCGGATCCAGCCGACGTCGGTGATCCCGTTGCCGGTCTCGATGTCGACGTCGTCGTGCCGGTACGCGCCGCCGGTGTTGCCGGGGGTGGTGTCGTGGTACGCGACGCCTTCGCCGCCGAGGTTATAGTCCTCTGCCTGGACCCGGCCCGGGACGGTCAGCGACGTGAAGGGCGCCGGGCTCGCAGCCTCGAACAGGTAACCGGGCGTGCCGCCCAGGATCTCGCCGAGCGAGAGGCCGCCGTAGGCCGGGCCGCCCGGCATGCCCGTCCGGTCCGTCACGATCACGAAGTGCGGGTCGCGGTGGTCGATCCGGTGCCACCCATGGGTGAAGACGCCCTGCGCGTCGACCAGGACATCGCCGCCGGTGAACTTCGGGATCTCCCAGCGGGTCCCGTTCTTCACCACATCGTACGTGGTGTAGATCGGATACACACCCTCTGTCGTATCAATGCCGGCGACCACGTGCCCGGCCGTCGTCGAGGCGTCGGTGCCGAGGACGTCCCCGATCCGGTAGCGGGACACGTGATCCGCGCTCGGCGGGTCCTGCCAGGATTCGGGCCCGTAGCCCTCCCCGGCGAGGTATTCGGCAAAGGAGAGACGGTACCACGTGGTATCACCCGTGTTGCTCGCGGTATCGTTAATGAGGACGGTGTGGGGGTCCGCGTGGGCGATCCGGCGCATGCCGCTGCTGATCAGGTGGGACTCCGGCAGACCGAAGCCGTTGTAGTCAAATGAATCGATCTCCCAGCGGTCCCCGTTCTTCACCACGTCGTAGGTGTATGTAGTACAGCTGGCTGTTATTGCTGAAGCCCCCGATCAGGGTGCCCCCCGCGGGCGCATACGAGTGGCTCAGGATGTCGCCGCGGACGTAGAGCGGGACCCCGGAGCCGGGCTCGCCGGGAGCGGGCTCGACCGGGTAGGCGACGCCGGAGAGGGCCTCGGCCAGCGAGAGACCGGTGTACTGCAGGTCACCCCCGGTGACCGTCGGGTCCGTGATGATCACGAGGACCGGGTCCGCGTGGGCGACCCGGTGGGCGTGCAGGTTCGCAATGAGGGTCTGTTCGTCGGCCTGGAAGTCCCCCTGCCAGTACTTCGGGATCTCCCAGCGGCCGGCCCCGCTGATCGCGTCGTAGGCCGTGTAGACCGGTGCCGCGCCGCCGGACTGCACCCCCGCGATCACGACAGTCTCGTTCGTGCCGATAGTCAGGATGTCTCCAGCCACGAAGCGCGGGGGCGTGACCGTCACGGTCGGGGTTGGCGCGGCACCGGGGCCGAACACCTCGACACGGTTGTTGGACAGATCAGTGACGTAGACTGTGCCCGTGCTTCCGACCGCGATCCCTTCCGGCTGGCCGAACTGCCCGTCCCCGGAGCCCTCGGTCCCCCACGTGGTGAGGAAGGTGCCGGCCGATGTGAACTTCTGGACACGGTCGTTCCCGGTGTCGGCGACGTAGACGTTGCCCGCACCGTCGACCGCGATCCCCTCGGGATGGAAGAACCGTCCGTCAAGCGAGCCCGCGGTTCCCCACGTGGCGAGGAAGGTGCCGGTCGACGTGAACTTCTCGATACGGCTGTTCATGGTGTCGGCGACGTAGACGTTGCCCGTGCCGTCGACTGCGATCCCTTTCGGGGAATCGAACTGTCCGTTCCCCGAGCCCTGGGTTCCCCACTTGGCGAGGAAGGCGCCGGACGACGTGAACTTCTCCACACGGTTGTTGAACGCGTCGACGACGTAGACATTGCCCGCGGCGTCAACCGCGATCCCCCAGGCACCATCGAACTGCCCGTCCCCGGTACCACTGGTCCCCCACGCGGTGAGGAACGTGCCGGTCGACGTGAACTTCTGGACACGGTTTCCCAGCATGTCGGGCACATAGACGTTCCCCGAGCTGTCTATCGCCAGGTCATGTGGATAATTGAACTGTCCGTCACCGGAGCCCTGGGTTCCCCACTTGGCGAGGAAGGCGCCGGACGACGTGAACTTCTGGACACGGTCGTTCCCGGCTTCGAGGACGTAGATGTTGCCCGCGCTGTCGCGCGCGATCCCCCAGGGACTGGCGAGCTCCCCGTCGGCGGTCCTGTACGATCCCCACGCCGTCACGAAGGTGCCGGACGACGTGTACTTGTGGATACTGCCGCCAGCGGAGACGTAGACATCCCCCGCGCGGTCGACCGCGATCCCGTTCGGGTACGCGAACGAGAACTGTCCGTCATCCGCCCCCAGGGCTCCCCACGTCGTGACGAAGGTGCCGGACGACGTGAATTTCTGGACACGACTGTTGCCGTTATCGGAGACGTAGACATTCCCGGCACTGTCCACGGCGACGCCGGTCGGGCTGCTGAACTGGCCGGGATCCCTGCCGTCGGTACCCCACGCTGCGATGACGGTGCCGTTCGGGGCGAATACCTGGACCCGGTCGTTCACCTCGTCGGCGACGTAGACGTTCCCGGTGCTGTCGACCGCGATCCCGGAGGGGTTGATGAACTCTCCGTTCCCGGAGCCGATTTTTCCCAGTGTCGCGAGAAACCCGCCGGTCGCATCGAACTTCTGGACCCGGTTGTTCCACGTATTCGCGACATAAACATTGCCGGCCGCGTCGACCGCGATCCCGGCGGGATCGTTGAACTGGCCGTTTTCGCCACCCTCAGTTCCCCACGCGGTGACGAAGGTGCCGGTCGACGTGAACTTCTCGACACGGCTGTTCCGGGTGTCGGCGACGTAGACGTTGCCCGTGCCGTCGACCGCGATCCCCTCGGGGCCGTAGAACTGTCCGTCCCCGGAGCCGTTGATCCCCCACGTGGAGAGGAAGGTGCCGGTCGACGTGAACTTCTGGACACGGTTGTTGCTGGTGTCGGCGACGTAGACGTTCCCGGCGCTGTCGATCGCGATCCCGTGGGGATCGTTGAACTCTCCCCCCGCGGGGGGGGCATTTCCCCACTGCGCCAGGTACTGATACCCGTCCGCCCCCGTGGCGGACGCGGACAATGCGGTCATGGCCTGGACGCCGACGGCGAACAGGCAGAGCGCCAGCAGCAGGACTGCCGCCGGCGCCAGGGCGCCGGGGCGCCCCCAAACGAACGATGTGTGGTGCATGATATCCTCTCGGCCGCTTCGCTCCGAAGCGGTGGTGATGTAGTCCTGCCCCGCGCAGAGGACTGGCATGGCGCCTGGCCCGGAGGCCGTGAAAGAGGGTCCGTCACTCCACGCGCGATTATCACAGATACGGTCCTGACCCGATAAACCTTGCGGAACGTTCCTGATTTTTTCGGGAGCAGGCTTTCGGCGGAACCCGCAACGGGCGCTGCTCCGGCGAGCCCTGCCCCGATGGGTGTCACGCGCTCCGCCGGACGGGACAGGCTCGCCGGTACCGGCCCGTCCGGGGAGACGGAACCCTCACCGTCAGGCTGTCGGCAGCGGCCGGGGCGGGTAATATTCAGCCGTAACGCCGACCATGTTAACACTGTTAGCAGACGGCACGTGCACCTCGACAACTTCCATCGGCCGGTCCGTGACGATCCGGATCCGGTTGCCC